>JAUSAX010000095.1 GCA_030652315.1 Afipia sp.
TCGGCTCCGACATCTCGAAGTGCCTCGACATGAAGTTCGAGTGACCGGGGCGACCGGTGTGCCTCACGGTGCAAGCATGCGCGCATCCCGGCAATAAAAAAGGCGGCGCAGGGAGCGCCGCCTTTTGATGTTTTGAGAGTGGGCAAAGGCGCTCAGCCGCCGATGCCCTTTTCCTTGAAGTATTTCAGCGCGCCGGGATGGAACGGGATCGGCGAGCGGGTCTGCACCTGGTTGTCGAGCGAGAAGCTCAGCGCTTCCTTGTGCACGGCGACGATGTCGGCCTTCTTTTCCACCAGCGTCTTGACGATCGCATAGGCGTCGTCATCGCTCATCTTGTTGCCGGTCACGATCAGGTTCCAGACCTCGGCGATGGCGTTGTCCTTGTCGACGCCAGGATACGAGCCCGCCGGGATCTTGCTGGCGGTGTAGAGCTTGCCGTATTTGTCGTTCATCTTGTCGGCGGTTTCGCCGTGGTCGATCAGTTTCATCTTCATGCCCGGCGTCGCCGCCAGGTCGGTCACGGCGGCGGTGGGAATGCCGCCGACCCAGAAGAACGCGTCGATCTTGCGATCCTTGACCGCATTGACGGATTCGGCGACGCCGAGCCGCTCGCGCTTCAGATCCTTGTCCTTGTCGAGGCCGGCGGCCTCGATCACGCGGAAGGCCATGACCTCCGTCGCGCCGCCGGGCGAGCCGGTGGAGACGCGCTTGCCCTTGAGGTCGGCCATCGTCTTGATGCCGGTGCTCTCGACGGTCACGACATGCATGCGGTTTGGATAAACCACGAGGAGCGCCTGCAGCGGAATCTTTCCGCTCTTGAATTTGTCCTCGCCCTTGTAGGCGTCGAGCGCCGCATCGGCCATCGTGAAGCCGAGTTCGTTCTTCCCGGTGCCGATGAGCTTCAGATTATCGACCGAGCCGCCGGTGACTTCCGCGGTGGCCTGCACGTTCGGCAGGTTCTTCGACAGCACATTCGCGATCGCGCCGCCGAGCGGGTAGTACACGCCGCCGGTCCCGCCCGTTCCGATTGCCATCGTCTTCTGCTGTGCGTGGGCGGTCAGCGCCAGCCCAGCGGATAGCGCGACGGCAAGCACCGCAGCGATTTTTGTCGTTCTTTTCATTCCAGTGTTCCTCCCTGTGAAACGTTCAGGCCGGTCGTTGAAGCGCCGGCCCCTTTGCCTGCCATAACAATACCCCCAATCCGATCAGGACGCCGGGTACATAAGTATAAGAGATATCGCGACCAATCGCCGCTTCGATCAGAGCCTCGATCAGGCTCGGAAATACCAGCAAAAGTCCCGAGAGGATCAGCAGCCCGCGCTCAACGAACGTCGTTCGCCGCAAGACCCAGCCCTGCGCCGCCGCCGCCAGCGCCATCAGGCCGAGCGTGGTCTTGAGGGTGATTTCGAAGACATCGACCCACGAACCGCCCTTCGGGATGTTGAGCAGCAAGCCGACCCCCTGTGGGTCCAGCACGAATACGAACGGCACCAGGAATGCGGGCAGGGTGTATTTCCACGATTGCAGCGTAGTCTTGTAGGGATCTCCGCCGGTGATGGCGGCTGCCGCGAAAGGCGAAAGCGCCGTCGGCGGCGAGACCTCGGAGAGCACTGCATAGTAGAAGATGAACATGTGCGCGGCGTAGTCCGGCACGCCGAGCTTGATCAGGGCAGGGGCCGCGATCACCGCGCAAATGATGTAGGACGCCGTGACAGGAACGGCGAGCCCGATGATCCAGACGATCAGCGCCGTGTAGATCGCTGTGAGCAGCAGGCTGCCGCCGGCGTAGGCAATCACGATCGACGAAAATTTCAGGCCGAGCCCGGTCAGCGTCACGATCCCCACGACGATGCCGGCGCACGCACAGGTCGTGGCGGCATTGAGCGCGCCGATTGATCCGTCAGCCAGCGCGCGCTTCAGCTTCGGCGGCATCAGCGCGGTATCCTTGCGCAGGAAACTCAGCGCGAATGTGGTGATGATCGCGTAAAATACCGACAGTGCCGGCGAATAGCCGATCACCATGAAGAAGACGACGGCGATAAGGGAGATGAAGTGAAAGCCGTAGCGCTTGGTCATTTCGCCGAGCGACAGCTCCGGTTTGAAGTCGACGTCGCGCGCATGGAAGCGCTTGGCGTCAAGCTCGACCATGATCAGCAGCGAGAGGTAATAGAGACAGGTCGGGATGGTCGCCATCCAGATCACGTCGAGATAGCTGATCTTGAGAAACTCGGCGATCAGGAACGCCGCGGCGCCCAGCACCGGCGGCGACAGGATGGCTCCAAGTCCGCCCGCGGCAAGAAGGCCGCCGGCGGCGTTTTTCTCGAAGCCGGCCTTCTTCATCATCGGATAGGCGACGGTGCCGATCATCACTGTCGTCGCCACGCCCGATCCGGACGGCCCGCCGAGAAGGAACGACGACAAGACCACGGTGCGTCCGGCGCTGTTCGGCTTGCCGCCCATCATCGCCAGCGAGAAATCGATGAAGAATTTTCCGGCGCCCGACTGCTGAAGAAACGCTCCGAAGATCGTGAACAGGATGATCAGCGTCGCCGACACATCGACCGCGACGCCAAAAATGCCTTCGAGCGTAATGAAAAGATGCCCGACCAGCCGCGACAGATCATAGCCTCGGTGCGTCCAGGGGGCAGGGAGGTGGGGGCCGAGCATCGCATAGGCGATGAAGAACACGGCGACCACCGGCATGATCGCGCCCGTGGTACGGCGGGTTGCCTCCAGCACGAGGACGATAAAGATGATGCCGACGATAACGTCCCAGCGATCGGGCGTCGTGGCGCGGTCGGTGAAATCGTCGCCGCCCGACAATGCGTAGGCGATGGTCGCGACGGCAAGAATGCCGGGGATCACATCCCACCAGCGCACGCGGTTGCGAAAGCGCGCGGCCAGCGGAAACAGCAGGAAGCTGAGCACCAGCGTGAACGCGACGTGGGTGTAGCGAAGCTCCTGCGTCGGAACGATCGCGTAGGCCGCATAGAGATGAAACAGGCTCATTGCGATGGCGATGACAGTGACGGTCTGGCCGGCCAGTCCGCCGAGCCTGTTGGTCGCACCTTCATCCGCTTCGATGAATTCCTCGGCCTTGCGCAAAGCCTCGTCGGAAATGACCGTCGGGTCACTGCCCGGCGGTGGATTTACCGTCGTCATACCATCTCCCCTCGTGACCCTGTTCATTGCGGGCCTTGCGGTCTTCCTGCTGGCGCAGGGACCATTCGTTGGGCGCATTGAGGCGGGTTCGATCGATTTAGGCAAGAACTCGTTTTGGGCAGCGTGACGATCACGTTCGATGTTGCAAACGGGGAGAGCGCTTTGGTTGCGAGCCGAAGGCAGGACAATCAACACGATGGAACCGGTGGGATCGCCTTGTTGCGAACTGTCCCGCGTGCCTTCAGACGGACTGGTATCCGGTCCGGCCAGCCGCGGCATTCTGTGCGGCCAGACAGTGCGCGAGGACTGCCAAATATGGCGAAATTGCGCGCTGCACAGCAGCAAATCCAATTGACTTTGGGCTAAGTGAGTGCTTACTCACACGCCGAATGAGCACCATCAGACTGACAAGCGATCTCCGCCGGGAGCAAATCCTGGAAGCGGCCAAACGTTGTTTCGCCCTGTACGGTTTTGCAGGGACGACGACGCGCAGTGTCGCGCAGGCCGCGGGCATCTCCGAGGGACTGCTGTTCAAGCATTTCCCAACTAAAGCTGCACTCTATACCGAAATTCTCGCGGAAGCCTGTGAGGCTGATCCGGAGTTGATTCGGCTGCGCGAGCTGAAGCCATCGACGGCGACGCTTGTCATTCTCATCCGCGAAATGGTTGTGCATTTTATGCGCGCCACCGATGCGCCTGACCAGGAAGACGCCCAGCGCGTCAGGCTGCTAGTCTCCAGCCAGTTGACCGATGGCGAATTCGCAAGGCTGCTCTATGACAAAATCGGAGACCTGATCGGTCCCATCTTCAAGGCTTCACTTGAAAGCGCCATCGAATCCGGCGACGCGGAGCGGGTCGAGGGAGAATCGCTCAATCTTTTCTGGTTTGCGCATCAGGTTGTTCACATGGTTGCCCTGACAAGGCTTCCTGCGACTCCCTCTTTGACGTATCCCAGCGCACCGGATTTCGAACGTCAGATTTGCCAGTTCATTCTGCGAGGAATCGGAATGACTGGCCGGGCTATCAATTCTTATTTGGATACCGTCCCACCGCTCTCGGATGCGGCGGTCCGGATTGCGGAAAGTGCATAACATGGACGCCAAGAGCACACCCTCTCATCAGACCCCTTCGCCGAGCGAAAAGACGCAGCACAAGCCGGTGCGCATGCGGCGCTGGATGATCATCATCGGCGGCGCACTCGCGCTGTTGCTGGTGGTCATTGTCGGCTTCAACCATTTGCGCAGCGAAGGCATCAAGAAATACTTCGCCAGCATGAAGCCGCCGCCGACCAGCGTTGCCGTTGCTGAAGCGAAATCGGAAGTGTTGCCGAACCTGCTGACCGGCGTTGGCGATCTCGCCGCGGTTCATCAGGTCAACGTCACGACCGACGTCAACGGCCGTGTCACCGAGATTCTGTTCACGGCAGGCGCGAAGGTGAAGGCGGGCGATCCGCTCCTTCAAATATTCGATGCGCCGGACCAGAGCGACCTTGCCAGCTACAAGGCACAGACACTGGCTGCCTCGCTTGCGCTCGATCGCGCCAAGGCGCTCGCGGCGAAGAGTTTCGGTCCGCAGGCGACCGTTGACCAGTCCCAGGCGGCTTTCGATCAGGCCCAGGCGGCGGTTGCCAAGACCGAAGCGATTATCTCGCAGAAGCGGATCAAGGCGCCGTTCGACGGCGACCTCGGCGTTCGTATGGTCGAACTCGGCCAGTATCTGAGTGCTGGAACGCAGATCGTCTCGTTGACCGATCTGTCGCAACTGTTCCTGAATTTCACGGCGACTGAAAAGGACCGCGCGGTTCTCAATGTCGGACAGACCGTTCGCATCGTTGTGGACGCCTATCCGGGCCGCACCTTCGAGGGCAAAATCACAACCATTGAGCCGCAGATCAGCGCCGACACCCGCAACGTGAGAATTCAAGCCACGCTGGCGAACCCGGACCGTATTCTGCAGCCCGGCATGTTCGCGACGACCACAGTTGAACTGCCGTCGAAGCCGGCGGTGGTCACCGTGCCTGAGACCGCCGTTGACTACACGCTCTACGGCGATTCCGTCTGGCTGATCACCGAAACCAAGGACGCGGACGGGAAGGCTTCGCTGAAGACGGACCGGACCTTCGTGAAGACCGGTCCTCGCGTTCACGGGCGGGTTGTTATTACGAGCGGCATAAAGCCCGGCGACCGTGTTGTCGCCGTTGGACAGCTCAAGCTGCAGTCCGGTTCGGCCGTCGCGATCTCGGCCGACCCGCCGCCACCGATTCCCGCGCAGCCACCGCGCAATTGATTTTTTAACGGAGCGCCGCTCATGGCCTTCACTGATATCTTCATCAAGCGGCCGGTGCTGTCGCTTGTCGTCAGCCTGCTGATCCTGCTGATCGGTTTCCAGGCGGCGACGCATCTGGGAATTCGTCAGTATCCGAAACTGTCGAACACCGTTGTCACGATCACGACGTCTTATCCCGGCGCGTCGCCGGATCTGATGCAGGGCTTCATCACGCAGCCGATCGAGCAGGCAGTGGCGTCGGCGGAGGGCGTGGACTACATCACGTCGTCCTCGGTGCAGGGCATGAGCACGATCACGGTCTACATCAAGCTCAACGTCGACCCGAATTCGGCGCTGACCGAAGTGAGTTCAAAAGTAAGCTCGGTCAGGTATCTGATCCCGAGAGAATCCAACGATCCCGTCATCACCAAATCGACCGGCCAGACCACGGCGGTGATGTATCTCGGCTTCGCCAGCGACGAACTGAGCGGACCGCAGATTTCCGATTATCTCGCGCGCGTGGTGCAGCCGATCCTGGCGACGGTCGATGGCGTCGCCTCGGCCGATATTCTCGGCGCGCAGACGCTCGCGACCCGCATCTGGCTCGATCCGGCGCGTATGGCCGGCCGCAATGTGTCGCCGGACGATGTCCAGGCGGCCATCAGGGCCAACAACTTCCAGGCGGCCGCCGGTCAAACCAAAGGGTATTTCATCGTCTCCAACGTGACGACCAATACCGACCTGACAAGTATCGACCAGTTCAAGCGGATGACGGTGAAGGCCAAGGATGGCGGCTTCGTCAGGCTTGAGGATATCGCGACCGTCGAACTGGGCGCGCAGAGCACGGATTCCAGCGTGTCGCTCAGTGGCCAGCAGGCCATCTTCATCGGCGTGCAGTCAACGCCGCAGGGCAATCCGCTGAACATCGTGAAGGGCGTGCGCGCGCTGTTCCCGGAAATCGAGCGCAATCTGCCGCCGTCGCTGAAAATGCGGGTGGCGTACGATTCGACCAAGTTCATTCAATCGTCGATCGACGAGGTGCGTAACACCCTGATCGAGGCGGTCGTCATCGTGGTCGTTGTGATCTTCCTGTTTCTGGCCTCGCTGCGTTCGGTCATCATTCCGGTCGTCACCATTCCGCTATCGCTGGTCGGCGCTTGCATCCTGATGCTGGCGATGGGCTTTACGCTCAACCTGCTGACGCTGCTGGCGATGGTGCTCGCCATCGGACTTGTGGTCGATGACGCCATTGTCGTGGTCGAAAACATCCACCGGCATCTGGAGGAGGGCAAAACGCCCGTTGAAGCCTCCCTGATAGGTGCGCGAGAAATCGTCGGCCCGGTCATCTCCATGACCATCACACTGGCTGCGGTGTATGCGCCAATCGGATTCCTCGGCGGTCTGACCGGCGCGCTGTTCCGTGAGTTTGCGTTTACGCTCGCGGGCGCTGTGATCATCTCCGGCGTCGTCGCTTTGACGCTGTCTCCGATGATGTGCTCGGTGCTGCTCAAGAGCGGCAGCGATCACGGCAAGTTTGCCAAGACCGTCGATAACGTGTTCGGCAAGGTCACCCGCTGGTACGGGCGCAAGCTCGACCGCTCGCTGGACTATCGCCCGATCACCGTTCTTTTCTGCGCGACCATCCTGTTCCTTGTCGGCTTCATGTACATGAACACCAGCAAGGAGCTCGCGCCCGAAGAAGATCAGGGCATTCTCTTCTCGGTAACCAAGGCGCCGCAATACGCCAATATCGACTACAGCAACTATTACGGCACCAAGCTCGACAAGGCATTCGCGAGTTTCCCTGAAACCGATTTGCGTTTCATCATCAACGGCATTAGCGGGCCTGCCAACGGCATCGCCGGCATGATCCTGAAGCCGTGGGATGAGCGGACGCGGTCGTCGCTTGCGCTGAAGCCTCTGGTTCAGGGCAAGTTGAGCGAGATCGAGGGCGTCAACGCGTTCGCGTTCAACCTGCCGCCGTTGCCGGGCGGGCCGGGCGGCTTGCCGATCCAGATGGTGATCAGCACCACCAGCGGATTCCAGGCTGTCTTCGAGCAGATGGAAAAGCTGAAGAAGGCGGCGCGCGAGAGTGGCCTGTTCATCGTGGCCGACAGCGATCTGGCGTTCAACCAGCCGGTCGTGCGCGTCAACATCGACCGGTCGAAAGCCAACGATCTCGGCATCAACATGGCGGCAGTCGGCACCACGCTGTCGACGCTGCTTGGCGGCAACTACGTCAACCGGTTCAACCTGGAAGGGCGCTCCTATCAGGTGATCCCGCAGGTGCCGCGTGATCTTCGGCTGTCGCCGGAATCGCTGGAGAAGTATTACGTGGCAACGACGGGCGGCCGGCAGGTTCCGCTCTCGACCATTGTCAGCATCGAAACCAAGACCAATCCGAACGCGCTGACGCATTTCAACCAGTTGAATTCGGCAACCTTCCAGGCTGTACCGATGCCGGGCGTCACGGTCGGCCGGGCCGTTGAATTCCTCGAGGAGCAGGCCAAGCTACTGCCCGCGGGCTTCGGCCGCGACTTTCTCGCGGACTCGCGACAATACGTGCAGGAAGGAAACCAGCTCGCTGTCACCTTCCTGTTCGCGCTCATCATCATCTTCCTGGTGCTGGCCGCGCAGTTCGAAAGTCTCCGCGACCCGCTGGTCATCCTGATCTCGGTGCCGATGGCGATCTCGGGCGCGCTGATCCCGCTGTACTTCGGTCTAGCGACGATCAACATCTACACGCAGGTCGGTCTGGTGACGCTGATCGGACTGATCAGCAAGCACGGCATCCTGATGGTGGAGTTCGCCAACGAGCTTCAGTTGAAGGAAGGTCTGGATCGCAGAACCGCGATCGAGCACTCTGCGCGGGTCCGGTTGCGGCCGATCCTGATGACGACC
>JAUSAX010000101.1 GCA_030652315.1 Afipia sp.
GAATCGGACGTTGCGCGCATCCATGCGTCGTCAGGAACGACCGGCAAACCAACCGTTGTCGGTTACACCAAGCGCGACATCGAGACCTGGAGCGACGTGGTCGCACGCTCGATCCGCGCCGCAGGTGGACGTGCCGGCATGAAGGTTCATATCGCCTATGGCTATGGGCTGTTTACCGGCGGTCTCGGTGCGCATTACGGCGCGGAGCGTCTGGGTTGCACCGTCATTCCGATTTCGGGCGGCATGACCGAGCGTCAGGTCCAGCTCATCAACGACTTCAAACCTGAAGTCATCATGGTGACGCCGTCCTACATGCTGGCAATCCTCGATGAATTCAAAAAACAAGGCCTTGATCCGCGAAAGTCGTCGCTACGTATCGGCATCTTCGGCGCGGAGCCCTGGACCAACGCCATGCGCGAGGAGATCGAGGAAGCTTTCGATCTTCACGCTGTCGATATCTATGGACTATCGGAGGTGATGGGTCCGGGCGTCGCCAGCGAGTGCGTCGAGACCAAAGACGGCCTCCACATCTGGGAAGATCATTTCTATCCCGAAGTCATCAATCCCGCGACCGGCGAAGTGCTGCCCGACGGCGAGAAAGGCGAACTGGTCTTCACGTCGCTGACGAAGGAAGCCATGCCCGTGATCCGCTACCGAACACGCGACCTGACACGGTTGCTGCCGGGCACCGCGCGATCGATGCGGCGCATGGAGAAAGTCACAGGCCGCTCCGACGACATGATGATCGTTCGCGGCGTTAACGTGTTCCCTACTCAGATCGAGGAAAAGCTTCTCACGATTCACGATCTCTCACTGCACTATCAGCTTGTGCTCACGCGCGACGGCCGCATGGACAACATGGAAATCCAGGTCGAGGCGCGGCCGGAAGCCAGCTTCCCCGCACGCGAGGCTGCGACGAAGCAATTGGTGCAATCGGTGAAAGATACTATCGGCATCACGGCAGTCGTCACCGTTCTCGATCCAGGAAGCATCGAACGCTCGGTCGGCAAGGCCAAGCGCATCATCGATCGCCGGCCCAAAGCATGATCCGGAAAAGTGGATACCGGTTTTCCGAAGATCATGCTCGCTTAGAGACTAAGGAATAGAACTTCATATGGCACGCAGCCGCGCCAACGACTACGACGACAAACGACAGGCGATCCTCGATCGCTCGGCGGAGCTTTTCTCGGCGCACGGCTACGACCGCGCCTCGATGAACAAGATCGCCGAAGCCTGCGGGGTGTCGAAGGCGAACCTCTATCACTACTACAAAGACAAAGTGGGACTGCTGTTCGACGTCATCCGCTTCCATCTGGAAGAACTTCTGGAGGTGGTTGAAACGGCCGATGATCCTGGCGCACCACCCGAGGCGCGTTTGCGCGGACTGGTCGCGGCTCTGCTCGAAGCCTACCGGGACGCTGATTCACAGCATAACGTGCAGATCAGCAGTATGCGGTTTCTGCCCCACGAGCGTCAGACCGAGCTTAAAAGGATGGAGCGCGATCTCGTCACCATCTTTTCATCGGCCGTTGTCGGCGTCGCCCCTCACCTCAAGGGCACCAAGATGCTGACGCCGGTGACCATGTCGCTGTTCGGCATGGTGAACTGGCATTACCTCTGGTTCAAAAGCACCGGATCGGTCAGCCGCGCCGAATATGCCGATCTCGTAACCAGGCTGATCGTTGACGGCGCTCGCAACGTGCTCAAGCCTTCACCGAAGCCATCGAAACGCACCGCAGCGGCGGAATAGACTCATTTCTCAACCGGTGCTGCCCGCACCCAACATCGAAGTGATCGCATGAAACTCGACAGCTACGTCAACGGACAATGGGCCGCACCGGGACGCGACCTCATCGAAGTGCGCAGCGCCGTCACTGGCGATGTGGTCGCAGAGGCAACGAGCGGCGGGCTGGATATGCACAGCATCCTCGCCTATGCCCGTAATGTGGGCGGCAGAAACCTTCGGCAACTGACGTTTCATCAGCGCGCCGATCTTCTGAAAAAACTCGCGCAATACCTGACCGAGCGCAAAGACCAGCTATACAAACTGTCATTTCAGACCGGTGCGACGCGCACCGATAACCTGATTGATGTCGATGGCGGCATCGGCACGCTGTTCGTCTACGCCGGCAAGGGACGCCGCGAGCTTCCGAATTCCACCTTCCTGCTGGACGGTGCGGTCGAGCCGATGGGTAAAGGCGGCACGTTCGCGGGACAGCATATCGTCACACCGCTGCATGGCGTCGCGGTTCACATCAACGCCTTCAATTTCCCTTGCTGGGGTCTGCTTGAAAAGCTCGCACCCGCTTTGCTTGCAGGCCTGCCGGTGGTCTCCAAACCTGCAACCGTCACCTCGTACGTTGCGCACGCGCTTGCGCGCATGATCGCAGAGTCCGGCATTCTCCCCGAAGGAGCATTCCAGTTCATCGTCGGCAGCACCGGCGACCTGCTCGACCACCTGACCTGCCAGGACGTCGTATCGTTTACGGGCTCCGCCGATACATCTGAAAAGCTTCAGCGGCATCCCGTGATCGCGCGGGAAGCGGTCCGCTTCATCGCCGAGCGGGATTCGCTCAACGCTGCGATCCTCGCGCCGGATGCCAAGCCCGGCACGCCGGAGTTCGACCTGTTCGTCAAGGAAGTCGCCAAGGAGATGACGGTGAAGGCCGGGCAGAAATGCACGGCGATCCGTCGCGCCCTTGCCCCCTCAGCGAGCGTCGATGCCGTCATCGAGGCCCTGCGCGAACGGCTTTCAAAGGTGGCTATCGGAAATCCCGAACTGGAAACCGTTCGCATGGGGCCAGTGGTCGGCCTCGACCAGCGCCGGGATGTCCTTGCCCACGTCAAGACGTTGCGAACGGAATCCCAGATCGTCGCGGGCGATCCTGATAACTTCACTGTGGAAGGCGCGGACGTCACCCGTGGCGCGTTCCTTCCGCCTCTCCTGCTACATTGTGCCGATCCTATTCGCGCCAATCACGTGCATTCGATCGAAGCCTTTGGTCCCGTCTGCACCGTGATGGGTTACGGCGACCTCGAGGACGCTATTACACTCACTAATCGCGGCGGCGGCAGTCTGGTCGCATCCGTCTATACCCACGATCCGAAGGTCGCGTCTGAGCTTGTGTTCGGCATCGGTAACTTCCATGGCCGCCTCGTGATGATCGATCGCGACTGCGCCAAGGAGCAGACCGGTCACGGTTCACCCATGCCGCAGATGGTTCATGGCGGTCCCGGCCGCGCGGGTGGTGGCGAGGAATTGGGCGGCGTGCGCAGCGTGCATCATTACATGCAGCGCACCGCGCTGCAGGGCTCGCCAGCGATGCTAACCGGCATCACCGGCAGCTGGATGAAGGGTGCGCCCGTTATCGAGAAGGACCGGCATCCGTTCCGGTTTCACTTCGAGGATCTGGACATCGGACAAACCTTCTACTCGAAGGAACGCACGATCACGCTTGAGGACATCGAGCATTTTGCCCATTTCACGGGTGACACATTCTATGCCCACATGGACGAGGAAGCCACGAAGGGCCATCCGTTCTTCCCCGGCCGTGTTGCACACGGCTATCTTCTCTTATCGTTCGCCGCTGGCCTGTTCGTTGATCCCGATCCCGGTCCGGTGCTCGCCAACTACGGGCTCGATTCGCTGCGCTTCATCAAGCCGATCCAGCCGGGCGAAACCATCAAGGTCCGGCTTACGGCAAAGGAAAAGTCACCGCGCAACAAGCAGTATGGAGAAGTTCGCTGGGATGTTGAAATTCTGACCGACAAGGACGAATCTGCGGCAACTTACGAACTTCTGACCATGAACGCCGTACGGCCTCAGGCTTAACTAAAACAACAACAGGGAGAGACCGATGATCCTCGTGACAGTGATGTATCCGGCCGGCGAAGCATTCGATACCGATTACTATCTCAAGACGCATATGCCGCTGGTGAAGGATCGCTGGGGTCCACTCGGGCTCAAGAGTGCGCAGGCTGTCAAGGGCGTGGCGAAGCCGGACGGTAGCGCGCCCGATTATCAGATGACCGCGCTGCTGACCTTCGGATCGATGGACGATTTCAAGGCTGCCGGAAAGGCTCACGGCAAGGAAATCTTCGCCGACGTTGCCAATTTCACCAAGGCTCAGGCCGTGGTGCAGATCAACGACGTCGTCTTCTAGACCTCAGGCGGGTCAGGTGTCGTCAACGGATCCAACTCACGCAGATCCTGAAAGTGCACGTCGTTCGGTTTCGGGCGAGGACGTTGCTATTGCGCGCGCCTTCTCGCTCAGGGATCTTCCCGACGCATTCTACGATGATCCCTACCCGACTTATCGCGCGCTGCAATCCGCCGATCCGATCCATCGCATGCCGGATGGATCGCTGTTCCTGACGCGTCACGGCGATCTGGAAGCGATCTACAAGGATACGACGCGTTTCAGTTCTGACAAGAAAGTCGAATTCGCGCCAAAGTACGGCGCGGATTCGATGCTCTTCCAGCACCACACCACCAGTCTCGTTTTCAACGATCCGCCACTGCATACCCGCGTGCGCCGGCTGATCGCGGGCGCGCTTAATCCACGCGCTATTGCCGAGATGGAGCCGGGCTTGATCGCACTCGTCAACCGGCTGCTCGACGACATGCAGGCGCGCGGCAACGCCGACCTGATCGAGGATTTCGCTTCCGCCATTCCTGTCGAGGTGATCGGAAACCTGCTCGCCATCCCCCATGAGGATCGCGCGCCGCTACGCGGCTGGTCGCTGGCAATCCTTGGCGCGCTGGAGCCGTTCCTGTCGGAGGAAGTCCAGGCGCGCGGCGAGCGCGCGGTAGGCGAATTTCTCGATTACCTCCGCCGTCTGGTGGCCGACCGCCGCGCGCGGCCCGGCGATGCAGAGCGTGACGTCCTGACCCGTCTGATCGAAGGTGAAGCGGCCAGCGGAGAACGCCTGAGCGAGATCGAGCTTCTGCAAAACTGCATCTTCATCCTGAATGCAGGCCACGAGACGACGACCAACCTGATCGGTAACGGGCTGGAACTGCTGATACGTTTCCCGCACGAACGACGACGCCTCATTGACGATCCGTCTCTGATCAAAACCGCCATCGAGGAATTCTTGCGGTTTGAGTCCTCGAACCAGCTCGGAAATCGCCGAGTCATGCAGGACACCGAACTCGGGGGCGTGACGATTCCGCAGGGTGCGCTGATCACACTCTGCATCGGCGCGGCGAACCGCGATCCTGAAGTATTCGCACAGCCGGAACGCCTCGACATCGGCCGCTCTCCGAACCGTCACCTTGCTTTCGCATCCGGCGCGCATGCCTGCGTCGGCCTGACCCTCGCGCGGCTTGAAGGCCGGATTGCCATTAGCCGGTTTCTCGCCCGCTTCCCGAATTTCGCCGCCAGCGGGCCTGCCCACCGGGCTAGGCGCGTGCGCTTTCGCGGCTTCACATCGCTTCCCGTCTCGCTCGCCTAGGCTTCATTCACAGGACATCACATGCCGACATTCGACAAGGCCGCCGCTACAACTTTGCTCACATCCGTCTTCGCGCAGTGGGTCCAGGACCTCGACCTGTCGATCGAAAGCGTTAACGGCGACAGCGCCGTGCTGCGCATGCGTTTTTCCGACAAGCTATGCCGCGACAACGGCGTCGTCTGCGGTCAGGCCTTGATGAGTCTGGCCGACACCGCGATGGTGTTCGCGATCTGCTCCGCGGCCGGCGAATATTTTCCGATGACCACGGTGGATCAGACAACCCACTTCATGCGTCCCGCCATGCGAGCGGACGTTCTTGCGGAGGCGCGCGTCGTGCGGATGGGAAAAACCATGGCTTACGGCAGTGTATCACTCCGAACCGACGGGGACGAGCGGCCCGTCGCGATGGCGCAAACGGCCTATGCCCTGCTCCGTAACGGCAAGTAGTTACATCTGGTCGTAATCGACCACGACGCGGCTTGAGACCGGATGCGCCTGGCACGTCAGCACGAAGCCGGCCTCAAGCTCCCACGGCTCGAGCGAATAGTTCACGTCCATCCGCGTCTCGCCTTCAACGATCTTGGCGCGGCACGTGCTGCACATGCCGCCCTTGCAGGCATACGGAAGGTCCATACCGGCGCGCAGCGCAGCGTCAAGAATGGCCTCGCCATCGGCAATCGGCACGTCCTTGCGCTTGCCGTCCACGATCAGCGACGCGATCGCCTTGGGCGGCGCTTCCGGCGCGACCTGAACCTTCGGACGCGGCTTGCCGCCGAACTCCGATACAAAGCGCTCGACGTGGACGTGATCTTTAGGAATTCCGAGATCGATGCAAGTTGCCTCGATCTCCTCGCTCATGGCGACCGGGCCACAGACGAACACATGATCGACCGCAGCTGCCGGCACCATCGCGCGCAGCAACACCTCGACTTTCTGACGGTCGAGACGGCCATACAGAATGGGCAGGTCCTGTTCTTCCTGCGACAGCACATGGAATACCGACAGGCGGCCCATGAACCGGTCCTTGAGTTCTTCCAGCGCTTCGCGGAACAGAATGCCGTTGGTCGCGCGGTTGCCGTAAAACAGGAAAAAGCGGCTGTTGGGTTCGCGCGCAAGAATCCCCCGCGCGATGGACATGATCGGGGTGATGCCGGAACCCGCGGCGAAGCCGACATGGACCCGCGCTTCGCCGGGAGCATGAGCAACACCGAAACGGCCGGTGGGCGTCATCACGTCCAGTTCGTCGCCGGATTTCAATTCGTCCAATGCCCAGCTTGAGAATGCGCCGCCATCGACCTTCTTGACCGCGATGCGCAGCTCATGATCGTCGGGGCTTGAGCAGATCGAATACGACCGCCGCACCTCCTCGCCGTCCATGGTCGTGCGCAGCGTCAGATACTGGCCCGGCGCAAAGGCATAGTCCTGCGCCAGTTCACCCGGAATGGCGAACGTCATCGAGATCGCGTCCGAGGTTTCGCGGCGTAGATCGTCAATGGCGAGACGATGGAATTTTGGAACGTGTGACATGAGTTATAGCTCTATTCTGGGCATGATCTGATCCGAAAACCGGTTCCCATTTTTCGGGATCATGCCCTAGTGGCACTTGAAATAATCGAACGGCTCTCGGCATGCCTTGCAGCGCCACAGCGCCTTGCAGGACGTCGAACCGAATTCTGAAAGAACTTCCGTGTTCACCGATCCGCACTGCGGACAGGCGACTTCCTGCTCGCCGAACAGCGCACGACGTCCACTGCCCGCCTGCGGCGGCGCGATGCCATACTCTTTCAGTTTCTGGCGGCCCTGCTCGCTCATCCAGTCCGTGGTCCAGGCCGGCGACAGGACCGTGCGAACCTTCGAATTACGGAAGCCTTCGCGTTCCAGCGCCAGTTCGATTTCCAGCGCGATCATGTTCATCGCAGGACATCCGGAATAGGTCGGCGTGATCGCGACTTCGACCGCGCCGTCGATCACGGTCACGTCGCGGAGTACGCCGAGATCGGCGATGGTCAGCACGGGAATTTCCGGGTCAACCACCTGCGCCGCAGCGTTCCATGCGGTCTGGCGAAGGTCGTGCATGTTGCCGCCGGTTACCATGTCGCGTTCGGAAAGGTTCGCTGCATCGATTGCAGTTCGCTGAGCAGATGCCCCAGATGTTCGGTATGGTTGCCGGAGCGGCCGCCCTTCTGCATCCAGTCGCTGGCCGGACGCTTCAGCGTCGCCACGCCAAGGACATTTGAGACGGTCTCTACCCAGCGTCCGCGCAGGCTTTCCGGATCGATGGCGATACCAGACGAAATCAGATCCGCATCGCTCTGGTCGGCATGAAATAATTCGCCAGTAAAGGCCCACAGATCGTCGATCGCCGTCTGCGCGCGCCGGTGGCTCTCTTCCGTGCCGTCGCCGAGCCGGATCATCCATTCGGAGGTATGCCGCAAATGGTAAGCGCTTTCCTTCTCGGACTTCGCGGCAATCGCCGCCAGCATCTCATCCTTGGATTTCATCATCGCGCGCCAATACGGATCGGCGAACGCAGAGTAGAAAAACTGCCGCACAATGGTGCGCGCAAAATCGCCGTTCGGCTGCTCGACCAAAAGCAAATTGCGGTACTGCCGGACGTCACGCAGGTAAGCGTATTTGTCTTCGTCGTTGCCCGCGTCTTCGACCTTGGCGGCGTAGGTGTAGAGCTCGCGCGCCTGACCGATCAGGTCGAGGCCCATATTGGCGAGCGCCATGTCCTCTTCCATCATCGGGGCGTGACCGCACCATTCAGACACACGGTGCCCGAGGATCAGCGCGTCGTCGGCCCGGCGTAGCGTGTAAAGCACGAGCGGGCTTTCAGTGACTTTGATCGATGTAACGGTCATAGGCGAAACCTTGTTTTCGCAACTTGATTTAGCGTTCGTCATGCCCGCACTTGTTGCGGGCATCCACGTCTTACTGCCATTTTCGAAACAGGCGTGGATGGCCGGGCTTGTCCCGGCCATGACGATAAATCACATATGTCCGACTTCGTCAGGCACGTCGTAGAACGTCGGATGGCGATAGATCTTCGACATCGCCGGCTCGAACATCATGCCCTTTTCGGACGGATCGGACGCGATGATCGCGTTCGACGGCACGATCCAGATCGACAGCCCCTCACCGCGCCGCGTGTAGATATCGCGTGCGGCTTGAAGCGCCAGCGTCGCATCGGCCGCGTGCAGCGAACCGACATGCTTGTGGGCGAGGCCGTTACGGCTGCGGATGAAGACTTCCCAAAGCTGTGTGTTCTGAGTGGTCATGACAGCCTCCTAAGCTGCAACCGCAGCAGTGCTGCGGCGCGCCTGTTGCTTCTCGGCATAAGCGGCCGCGGCTTCACGCACCCACGCGCCTTCATCGTGAGCCTTGCGGCGCGCGGTGATGCGATCGCGGTTGCACGGGCCGTTGCCCGAGAGCACCTGCTTGAATTCATCCCAGTCGATCGCGCCGTATTCCCAATGGCCGGTCGCCTCGTTCCACTTCAGGTCGGCGTCCGGAATCGTGAGACCGAGATAGTGGGCTTGCGGCACGGTCGCATCGATGAACTTCTGGCGCAGGTCGTCATTTGAGAAGCGCTTGATCTTCCACTGCGTCGACTGATCGCTGTGCTGGCTGAGCTGATCCGGTGGACCGAACATCATCAGGCAAGGCCACCACCAGCGATCCAGCGCATTCTGCGCCATCGCCTTCTGGTCTTCGGTGCCGCGCGACAGCGTCAGCATGATCTCGTAGCCCTGACGCTGATGGAATGACTCCTCCTTGCAGACGCGGATCATCGCGCGCGCATAGGGTCCGTAGGAACAACGGCACAGCGGAATTTGGTTCATGATGGCCGCGCCATCGACCAGCCAGCCGATCGCGCCGATATCGGCCCAGGTCGGCGTCGGATAATTGAAGATCGAGGAATACTTCGCCTTCCCGCTCAGCATCGCATCGACAAGTTCTTCGCGCGACGAGCCAAGCGTTTCAGCCGCCGCATAGAGATAAAGCCCGTGACCGCACTCGTCCTGAACCTTGGCCAGCAGCGCGGCCTTGCGGCGGAGCGTCGGCGCACGGGTGATCCAGTTGCCTTCAGGCAGCATGCCTACAATTTCGGAATGGGCGTGCTGGGAAATCTGCCGTGTCAGCGTCTTGCGATACGCGGCAGGCATCCAGTCGTTCGCCTCGATGCGATCATCGGCATCGATGCGCGCCTGGAAATGCGCCGCGCGCTCCGCGTCCTCGACATGAACGACTTCGGCTTCAGATGTATTGAGTGCCTGCGTGTACATCGCCGTTTCCTCCCGGGAGACGCCGATAAACATATAACAAAAATATCTAATCGCAAGTTATTTTTGTAACATATTGCGTCGCACGTCCGAAAACCGGCGCCCAAGTTCCGGTCCCGGGGCACGCAGCGGCCCGGTGGCGCTTTCACCGTGGGCGTCCAGCCAGGATTCGGAAGCCGGCAGAAGGGCTTGATAAAGCCGGGCACAGAACTTCCGCGCCTCAAGCGCTGGCCATGCGGGCGGCAACAGACCCGCCGGCAGTAGCGGATCGCGCAGGATCACCCGCCGGTAGTGATGGATCAGCAGCACCCGCGCGAGGATGGCATCCGCCGGCGCCATGTTGTCGGCATCGCTGACCCAAGCCTCCAGCGGCGCGAAGGTTTTCATGAACTCGCGATACGACTCTGCGGTCCGCTCCAGTGACCAACTCGCATCGACCAGCCGCCGCCCCGTGGCATCGTCAGCCGACACTTCAAGCCGGATCGCGCTGGCAGCGATCGACGGCAGCGGAACATTGGACGGCGCCACCCAGACACCGGGCATTGGGCTGCCGAAGCCCGCCTCGGTCAAAGCCGTGCGCGACGCTTCGCGGTCCGCACCGTTTCCGATCAGCAAAAGCTCGAAGCGCCCGGCCCAATCAGACGTATGCGGATTGTAGACATGCTCGACGGCGGTCTCGAAACGCTCGCGGCCGCTCTTAGCCAGCTTGTAGAAACTCTTCCGGCCCACCTTGTCCCGGTCGAGCCAGCCATCGGTGGCGAGCCGCGACACCGCCGTCCGTACCACGCCCCCGTCGGTTCCCAGCATGTCCAGGAACTGCAGAAGCGTTCCCAGCCAGACCGACCCGCCGCGTGGCAGAATCGCATCGCCGTAGAACGTGATGATGAGGGAGCCGGTACGCGAGGGCTCGCGCTTGAATCGGCTGACGATGCGGGAAAGCGATGGGTGACTCATGGCCACGCAGCATAGTGCATTCCATCGGGCGGGCGAGCCCGGATGCGAAAGCCGCGAAGGATCCGCCGATTCGTGCGGAAAGGGCTCCTGAGAGCGTCTTATGACTCACTTTCGCCAAATCAGATGAGCCACTTCATCCAAAATCTTAGGAGAATTTGAGGGGAAAGCCCTGGTTTCCTTGGGCTGACAAGCGGCAATCTGCATTCGAGGCCAAGGGACACCCTCGGCGCGAAAAGCGCTTGTGCCATGGCGACCGCCTCAGACCGGGCGGTCAGACGTGAAAATGCCAAACGAGCAGAACGACGCCCAACACCGCAGCGCAGCTTAGCACCCAGCCAGCAACGTAAGCGGCGTCCTCAAGACCCAGATCATTCATGTTCTCTGTCGGCACCTGATGGACATGTCGCCAATGGTTAGCCATCGCAGCCTCCAATGAAGCCTCCCTGTGAGAGATAATCGCGAAGCCGGCTGGGTGTTCCGCACCTCACCTAAAATTCGGCGACTACAGGGGACCACCGCAGGGCCCCCTGCGAAAGCCGGTCCAAATCACGCCGAAGACCCAGCGTCGAGAATGATCGACGCTCTTCGTATCCTCATCCGACGTCGAACTTGACGCCCTGGGCCAGCGGCAAGTCGCGCGAATAGTTGATCGTATTGGTGGCCCGGCGCATGTAGGCCTTCCACGCATCCGATCCGGATTCGCGACCGCCCCCCGTCTCCTTCTCGCCGCCGAATGCGCCTCCAATCTCGGCGCCGGACGGGCCGATGTTGACGTTGACGATGCCGCAATCGGACCCGGCCGACGACATGAAGGTTTCGGCTTCCTGAATGTCGGTTGTGAAGATCGAAGACGCGAGCCCCTGCGGAACGCCGTTGTGCATGGCGATCACTTCCGTCAGGTCGCGATAACGGATGACATAGAGAATTGGCGCGAATGTTTCGCGCAGGACAGGCCCCTGCTGCCCTGGCATTTCCACGAGCGCCGGCGCGACGTAGTAAGCCGATGGCAGAGCGCGATCGACGCGCCCACCGCCATGAACCTTGCCGCCGAGTGCCTGCGCTTCTGTCAGTGATTTCTCCATCGCCTCGTAAGCTGCCGCATCGATCAACGGGCCGATCAAGGTCGACGGCTGGGACGGATCGCCGATCTCGACCGAAGCGTAAACATTGCGCAGCTTCGCGATAAATCCGTCCGCAATACTTTCATGAACAAACAGCCGCCGCAGCGAGGTACAACGCTGTCCTGCGGTGCCCATGGCGGAGAACGCGATGCTGCGCAGCGCGAGATCCTGATTAGCGGACGGAGTGACGATCGCCGCGTTGTTGCCGCCCAGTTCGAGAATACAGCGGCCGAACCGCGCCGCGACCCGCGGCCCAACGTCCCGACCCATACGCGTCGAACCGGTCGCGGATACGATCGCAACCTTCGGATGATCGACGAGAGCCTCGCCAACAGCCCGACCGCCCTGGACCAGTCCGGCAAGCCCAAGCGGCGCAGCGGCAAACCGCGCCAGCGCGCGCTCCATCACAGCCTGCACCGCATACGCCGTCAGCGGCGTCTTTTCCGACGGCTTCCAGACGACGGCATCGCCGCACACCAGAGCGATGGCCGCATTCCAGCACCAGACGGCAACCGGAAAATTGAACGCCGTCACGATTCCGCAGACACCGGCAGGATGCCAGGTTTCCATCATGCGATGGCCCGGCCGCTCGGTGGCGATGGTGAGGCCATAAAGCTGCCGCGACAATCCGACGGCAAAGTCGCAGATATCGATCATCTCCTGCACTTCGCCCAATCCTTCGGAGAGGATCTTGCCGGTCTCGATGGTCACCAGACGACCCAGATCCTCCTTGGACCGGCGCAATTCTTCACCCAGAAGGCGCACCAGTTCGCCGCGGCGCGGTGCCGGAACGCTGCGCCAGATCAGGAAAGCCGCATGTGCCTGCTCGATCGTCTCGCGCACGTCATCTGCACTTGCCTCCGCCAGATGACCGATGGTCAGGCCATCGATCGGCGACCGCGCGACGAGACTGCCCCGCGCCGCAAACGGCGGGGCCGCGCCGAGTTTCTTCAAGAGATCAATTGCTTCATGAGCAGCGGTCGAACGTTCCATGCGAGCACTCATTTCCCACTCCCATTCGGCGACTTCACCAACGAGATGATCCAGCTCAAGCAGTTCCGCGTCATCGACACACGACCGCGTTTCCGCCGTTCGAATATCGCGCGCTCTTTGACAAACGAAAGCCTGGCCTCGTGCGACCATCATCGCAGAGTTCGCCCAGCTTCAGGTACGTTTAACGGAACTGTTGATTACAGAGGGCGAGTTTTTGCCGGCAACAATGCAATCTCGAACAGGTGCGGGTGATTGCCGCGGAAGCATCTCCGCCGGGATTCGCAATTTGTATGAAGAATGGCGCTCCCTAGCGGAATCGAACCGCTCTCTCCACCGTGAAAGGGTGGCGTCCTAACCGATAGACGAAGGGAGCGAAAAGGCTGCAACCGCTGCGCACCGGGTGGTACGTGGACCGTTGTCTTTTCGCCTTGGACCAAGTCATTTAATCGCACCAAATCAATGCGTTAGCATTGATCGGAGCGGCAGCGAACCGCAATCCCGTGAGGTGATTTGGCCGACGCGGGGGAACGTATAAAGGCGTTTCGCGACTGCGGCAAGCCGCCAGATGCCCCGGCTTGAGCGGTGTGCGTAACTTCATGCACACTCCCTTGAGACCTGCCGCCCGCAGTGGGCCAGGCCGCCGGAGCGCCAAGCATGACCCGCAAGCTGATCGACATTTCCGTACCGCTGCAAAATGACGTGCCGGCGGATCCTCCGGGCGGCCATCCCACGATCCAGTATATCGACCATCAGCAGGGATTGCCACGAATGCTGCAGTTCTTCGACGGATTGAAGAAAGAAGACCTGCCCGACGGTCAGGGCTGGGCCGTGGAGCAAGTCAGCCTCTCCACGCACAACGGCACCCACCTCGATGCGCCCTATCACTTTCATCCGACCATGAACCGCGGCGAGCGTTCGTGGACGATCGATGAGGTTCCGCTGGAATGGTGTTTCCAGCCCGGCGTGAAACTGGACTTCCGTCATTTCCCCGACGGCTATGTCGCGACCGCTGCCGACGTTGAAAACGAATTGAAGCGGATCGGACACACGCTCAAACCGCTTGAGATCGTCGTCGTCAACACCAGCGCCGGCGCGAAGTATGGCCGGCAGGATTACGTCACGTCCGGTTGCGGAATGGGCTACGAGGCAACGATGTATCTGCTGGAGCGCGGCGTGCGGCTCACCGGCATCGACGGCTGGAGCTGGGACGCGCCGTTCGTCTACACCGCGAAGAAGTATGCCGAGACAAAAGACGCCAGCCTGATATGGGAAGGTCACAAGGCCGGCCGCCACATCGGCTATTGCCACCTCGAAAAGCTGCACAATTTAGAACAATTGCCATCGACCGGATTCACCGTGTCATGCTTCCCGGTGAAGATCGAGCGTGCATCAGCCGGCTGGACCCGCGCGGTCGCCATCCTCGACGCGTAGACTGAGCCGGTTTGCTCTTACAACCGCACCGGCGCGGGCCTAAGCTGGCTGTAACCGGCAGACCGAAATCAGGAACAGGAGACCGTCCATGACGATGCCTCAGGATGTCGCCGGGCTTCACGAGCGAATGAAGGAAGCCGTCAAAGCGAACTGGAAAGCCTTCCTGATCGAAGGCATCGTTCTGGTGATTTTAGGGATGGCTGCGATTGCAATCCCGTTACTCGCCAGCATCGCCGTCACGATCTTCCTTGGCTGGCTGTTCCTGATCAGCGGCGCGGTCGGGCTCTACCTCACCTTCACAACGCGCGACATGCCCGGCTTCTGGTGGTCGCTGCTTTCAGCGGCACTCGCACTTGCTGCGGGTATCATTCTGATTGTTCAGCCCGTGGCAGCAACGCTGACACTCACCATCGTGGTCAGCGCCTATTTCATCGCCGAAGGCATCACCACGATCATGTATGCCCTCGCCCATCGCCGTGAGCTATCCGGGCGCTGGGGATGGCTGCTCGTATCAGGCATCGTCGATCTGGTGGTGGCCGCGTTGATCATCGCCGGGCTTCCCGGATCAGCCGCGTGGGCGATCGGACTGCTTGTCGGCATCAACCTCGTGTTCGGCGGCACCTCCCTGATCGGGATGGCGCTCGCCGCGCGAAAGGCCTGACGGTTCGAGGCTGCTGCCTAACAGCCTCTGCAAATACTCTTGATCTTCCGATCGAGCGCCTTGTCTTCGGCGGACTCCGTGTAGTTCTTTTCCTCCGCTGACGGCACGTCGCTCGCGCGCGGCTGCCGGTGTCCAACCGGCGCGTTTGGAATGCTGCCCGAGTTCGTGGTCGCCGAGGGTGTCGCGGGACCGGATGTTGTTCCACTTTTGCTTTGCGCCAGTGCACCTGACGTGGCCAGCAGCAGGGCCATCATGGCAATCGGGATGGAATTTCTCATGTCACACCTCCACCAATGCGATTCCTCAGCGTAAGACTATTCTACTGAGAACGATTTGGATTTTCCATCGTTCCGCAGTTGCGCCTGCCTTGCGCCGCACAATCCTGCACCTTGCGCAAATCGGCCATCGATCCGAGCAGCCAGATACCGGCGACGACAAGCAGAACGAAAAAACCGAGCATCACCGCATTTTCGACAGATCTATTGCCGTCGTTTTCGGGAGGTTCGGGTCCCGCCATCGTTGGGCTGCCTACTCCGCAGGCGGATAGAGGTGAACATCGCCGCAGTAATCCGCAACACGATACTGACCGTCCGCGCCTTCACTTGTCCGCGATAGATACTGCGGTCCTACCGGGGCCTTGCCGTGACCGCCCGGAATGTCGAGCACGTATTCCGGCTGGCACAGTCCCGACACACGCCCGCGCAGATGCTGCATCAGCTTTTGCCCTTCCTCCAGCGTGGTGCGCAAATGCGCCGTGCCCGGCGCAAGGTCGCCGTGATGCAAATAGTATGGCTTGATGCGGCACTCGACGAAGCCGCGCATCAGCGCCTCCAGCGTCTCCGGATCGTCGTTGACGCCGCGCAGCAGCACCGACTGGCTGACCATCGGAATGCCCGCGTCGATGATCCGCGCACAGGCACCACGCGCCGCGGCTGTCAGTTCGCGCGGATGGTTAGCGTGCACGGCAATCCACGTGGTCGCGCCGCTCACTCTCAGGGCGGCTGCGGTCTCGTCCGTCACGCGGGCCGGATCGGCAACCGGCACACGGGTGTGGATGCGAATGATCCTGACGTGCTCGATGGCGGCGAGATCGTTCATGATCTCTTTCAGCCGCCGCGCCGACAGCATCAGCGGATCGCCGCCGGTCAGGATCACTTCCCAGATTTTCGGATGCGTCCGGATGTAATCCAGAGCCCCGGCATACGCCTCATTCGATAGCGCGGTGTCCTTGCCCGGCCCGACCATTTCGCGGCGGAAGCAGAACCGGCAATACACCGCGCAGACATGCACAAGCTTCAACAGCACGCGATCCGGATAGCGATGCACGATGCCGCTGACCGGCGAATGCGAATGATCGCCGATGGGATCGGCGTTCTCGTGAGGCTGGGTGACCAGTTCATCGGCGGAGGGAATGTATTGGCGCGCGATCGGATCGTGCGGATCGGACGCATCGATCAGCGCGGCCACATCGGATGTCACTGCCACCGCGTAACGCGCGGCGACCTTGTCCAGCGCGGGCAGTTGCTCAGGCGACGCAAGACCGTGCGCGATCAGTTCGGTCGGCGTTCTCAAAGTCGCAGCCACGCGGCCGGTCATGCGTCACCTCCCGGCGGTGTCCATACCACCTGATCGATGCGCGTTGCACCGCTGGCGAGCATCACAAGGCGGTCGAACCCCAGCGCGACACCGCTTGCCTCCGGCATGCGCGTCATCGCCGCGAGGAAGTCCTCATCGAGCGGATAGCGTTCGCCGTACCGCCGCTCCTTCTCATCCATCGCCTGCGTGAAGCGCAGCCGTTGTTCGCCCGCGTCGATCAACTCTCCAAACCCGTTCGCGAGTTCGACGCCGCAGGCATAGACTTCAAACCGCTCCGCGACGCGCGGGTCAGACGGCTTGGTGCGTGCAAGCGCGGCCTCCGGCGCCGGATACTCGTAAAGAACCGTCAAACGGCCTTGTCCAAGATTCGGTTCAATATGCTCGACAAGAACCTTGCTGAAAATATCCGACCACGTGTCGTCCTCGGTGATGCGGACGCGATGTCCCGCGGCTGACGCCAACGCATCCCGGTCAGCGCGGCCATCGGGAATCGTCGCGAGCAGATCGATGGACGCGAAGCGCGAGAATGCATCCGCAACGGTCAGCAGTTCCGGCGCGGCAAACGGATCGGCACTCTTGCCACGGAAAGAGAACGTCCCGATCCCCGTCTCCTGCGCGGCGCGCGCGATGACGACGACGCAATCGGCCATGACGGCTTCGTAGCCTTCATTGACGCGATACCATTCCAGCATGGTGAATTCCGGCAGGTGCAGCGGCCCGCGCTCGCGATCCCTGAATACCCGGGCGAATTCCACGATCTTCGCTTCCCCGGCTGCCAGCAGCTTCTTGCAGGCAAATTCGGGGGAGGTTCGGAGATAATGCCTCGTCTTATCACCCGAGGCCGACGTCAGATCAGCCGAGGGGGCGTGAAGATGTGTCTCGTTCCCGGGCGATTTCTGGAGAATTCCGGTTTCGACCTCGGTGAACCCCTCACCCCCGAACCACTCTCGCGTGGCCCGGGTAATGGCGGTCCTCGCCTGCAAAAACGGCTTACGATCCACATGGCGGCCGGGCGTCCACCAGGGCGAAAGTTCCTGTCCCGCATTCATGCGCGAAATGCCTGATTCGACCGCAAAATGCTGGCTTTGGCGCTCCAAATCGTTATGTTGCGGCCCGAAACCGCCTTGCCGGACCTCGAAGCGCCGACCCGGCACCGCAATCGGCCCTGAACATTAGGAAACCTATCTGTGAAAGTCATCGCCAGTTCGATCCGCAAGGGCAACATCATTGAGCAGGACGGCAAGCTATATGTCGTTCTGACTGCGGAGAACATCCACCCCGGCAAAGGAACTCCGGTCAGCCAGATCGAAATGCGCCGAATCAGCGACGGCACCAAGGTCTCCGAACGCTACAAGACGACCGATCAGGTTGAGCGCGCGTTCGTCGAAGATCGCGACTACAACTATCTGTACGAAGATGGTGACGGTTTCCATTTCATGAACAACGAGAATTACGACCAGCTCCTGGTGCCCAAGGATGTGGTCGGCACGCAGGCCCCTTACCTGCAGGAAAACATGACCGTGAAGTTGTCCATCCACGACAACATCGCGGTCGCGATCACCCTGCCCCAGCGCACCACGCTGGAAGTGGTCGACACCGAGCCAGTGACCAAGGGACAGACGGCGTCGTCATCCTACAAGCCCGCAATGCTGGCGAACGGCGTCCGCACGCTGGTCCCGCCGCACATCGGCACCGGCACGCGCATCGTCGTGATGACCGAAGACGGTTCCTACGTCGAGCGCGCGAAAGACTGAGCGCAGATCCCGTGAGGACGTATTGACGACGGCGCGGGCAGCGAACAACAACAGGACGGCATCGGGGAATTTCTGGTGCTGTTTTCTGTCTCTTGCCTCGCTCTCCGTTACCTCACTCTCCTTTGGCCTGCTCGCGCAACCTGCCCGAGCCGGCGAATTCAGAACGCCCTCGATATCGCTCGTCAGGCCGGACTGGTCTGCTGCCGTCAATCAGCTCAAGACCGAAATCGACTCGCAGCCGCTTGCCGTCGATAATTTCAGCTTCACGGGGGGCCGCCGCCCGTCACGTCAGTTCAGCGCACGGCACATCACGGCGGTCTCGCAGATCAACACCGTCACATCGCCGATCTTTTCCGGCATCGAACTCAGTCCGGTTCCGGTGTTGTTGCCGTTCGACAGCGCCCTGTATCTCGCCGATCGCCGGAGCGGTGCGGTCAATCTTCTGATCCCGCGCTATCAGGCCGGCTTCCGCGCCGCCAGCATGTTCGAGGCCGGGCCGTCCGGTTACGACGCGGTCTTCATGTTCGACCGTGGCGCCGGCGACAACATGCCGTCCCGAATCTATTCGCAACCCGTTGAAGTCCAGATCACCGCGTCACTGCTGGTCTACGACATCAAGGACCCGCTTGCGGGAAAAGGCGAACCGGTCAAAACGCTGGCGACGCAATTCCCGAACCTCCGTCGGGTGATCCGCGAAGGCTATGTGCGCTACGCCTTCACGCGGTTCGGCGTTCCTTACGTGGTGTCGATCCAGTGCCTTGACAGCGTCGCGCGCAGCAAGCGTCTCTCCTGCCGCGAAGCGGCGCCGGTCGCCGAGCGGTTCCTCAAAGCCCTGCGGGTCGCAGGCGGCACCCCGCGCGATCCCCGTTACAACATCGCTTCATACGCCTCGGAACGGCCGATTGCATACGACGCGGACTTCACCTATCGCCCGCCGGGCGAGATCATCGCCAACAGCGGCTACCGCGGACAAGGCGGCCACCAGGACTTTATGGTCTACTCGCAGATCCGCTTTCCGATTGAGAAAGCTCCGGCGTTCGCCAACTCGCAGTCGTTCATGAACTGGGGTGATTGCAACCTCACGGGGCGGGTCTCATTCGCGCCGACCAAAGGCGACCCGTATCGCTGCAAGCGCAATGAAAAGCCGCTGGTGTTCGATGAATCGGCCAAGGAAAACTACAGCTACCCCTGGCAGGACAACTTCTGCGAGACGCGCGACTTCGAGGTCGGACAGTGCGCCAACGGCATGGGTCATCAGGGTCAGGATATCCGCCCGTCGTCCTGTCACCTGCGCAACGACGGCGCGGATCGCTGCATCCCCGATCTTTTTCCGGTTGTCGCGGTCCGCGAGGGCGTGCTGATCAGGTCACCGAAGCAACAGGCCGCGTTCCTGCTGGTCAACACACGCAACGAACACGTCCGCTTCCGCTACATGCACATGAACCCGGCGCGCCTCGACGCCGACGGCGTCGTTCACGGACGGCACGTAACCGAGGGCGAGCGGATCGGTGCGGTCTCGAACTTTCAGGATCGCCCCGGCGGAACGACAAACCATCTGCATTTCGACATCCAGGTGTTCACGCGCGACGGCTGGCTCTGGGTCAATCCCTACGTCACCCTGATCTCGTCCTATGAACGCCTGATCGGCGGCCGTGGCCGGGAATACATCCAGCCGCCTCCGGAAGCGCCTGCGATGGCCCATGCCTTGCCGCCTGCGGATCTCCCGCCAAATGCTGTCAAGGAAGGCGGAGGCCGCTAAGGCTGAAACGGGAACCGGTTTCCGCGCAAGATTATTCCCATGCAAATCCGTGGCAGATTGGCCTTTGGCCCATTCTGCAAAGCCACGCTAGACTGACCGCATGACACACAGAGATTCTCGGAATCCGACCTCCCTCACGCGACGAACGCTACTTGGCTCCGCGCTTGGCGCAGGCGCGCTGATGGCCAATCCACTTGGCGCGCTGGCAAGCCCTCCCGGCTTCGATCAATGGCGAGAAGGATTTCGTGCTCGCGCCCTCGCGCGCGGAATATCCGAAGGCACGTATATTCGCGTGCTGAGCCGCATCGAACCGGACATGAGCGTGTTCCAGAAGATGCGCAAGCAGCCCGAGTTCAACGAACAGCTCTGGCAGTATATCAACCGCCGTGTTTCGGACTGGCGTCTGGCCGCGGGCAAGGTGGCACTTCAGAAATACAGCACTCTGTTTGCACGGATCGAAAAGGATTTCGGCGTCGAGCGCGGCACGCTGCTGGCGCTGTGGGGGGTCGAGACGGCTTACGGCGACCCGCTGGTGCAGCAGAACCATATGCGGCCGGTGTTTCCCTCGCTGGCGGCGCTGGCGTGGAATGAACCACGCCGCAAAGCCTACTGGGAAACCGAGCTGATCAACGCACTGCGCATTGTCGACAAGCACTGGAGCACGCCCGAGGAAATGCGCGGCTCATGGGCCGGCGCGATGGGCCACACCCAGTGGATGCCGGAAGTCTGGCTCAATGTCGGCTTCGACTATGACGGCGACGGCCGCGTTTCGCCGTTCGGCCGCCCGGACGATGCCCTCGGCTCCAGCGCGCGCTACCTCGTCAACCGCGGCAAATATCGGCGCGGCGAACATTGGGGCTACGAGGTGAAAGGCGCGACCGCGTCCAAGAGCGGCAGCCAGTCCTATGCCAAGTGGGCTGCTTCCGGCGTCACCCGCGCCGACGGCCAGCCCTTCCCGCGCCCTAACGATTCCGCGCAGCTATGGGTGCCCGTGCAGGGCGGACCATCGTTCCTGTTGGGACCGAACTTCTACGCCGTGAAGAGCTACAATCCGTCGATGAACTACGCGCTCGCCATCGTGCATCTCGGCGATCGCATTCAGGGTGGCGGGCCGTTCGTCCAGCCCTTCCCCGGATCGGAACGCGCACTCACGCTTGCGGAAATCCAGGAAGTCCAGACCCGCCTCACCAAGGCAGGATTCGACACCGGCGGTACCGACGGCCGCGTCGGCAACGACACCATGCAGGCGGTGAGAGATTTCCAGACCAAGGCAGGACTGCTGCCTGCCGACGGCTATGCGGGATTGAAGGTTCTGGCGCGGCTGCGTCAGGGATCGTAGCTACCGACATTGCGAGCCAACGGGTCCGGCTTCGCCGGCCCGATGACAGGCTCCGCGAAGCAATCCAGAACTAAGATGCAAAGAGCTGGATTGCTTCGTCGCAAGCGCTCCTCGCAATGATGGCCTAACGAATAACGCTCGGCCCTAGATCAGGCACAGCAACATCCGTTACGCGCATCTGCACGCGTTCTGAACCCTGCCAGCGATCGACTGTGAGCGATCCGGCGACATGCAGCATTTGTCCGCGATTTTCGATCAGCGCACTGCCGAGTTTCTGACCGATCGAGCGGAATGCGATGCCGTTGACGAACGCTCCGTCGCCGGACTTGAAACGCAGCCGCAGATGCGCCTGTCCGACTTCGTCCGCATAGACGAGTTGGTGAGACGGCAGCGCGATCAGCGGTTCGGGATTGCCTGCGCCGAAAGGTCCGGCGCGGTTCATGGTGTTGACGAAATCGGTCGTCACCGCGCGCGCGCTCACCGCACCATCAATGAACAGCTCATTCGCGTGCCGCGCATCGGCGACGGTCGCCGCCAGCTCGGTTTCAACAAAGGCCCGAAATTCAGCAAGGCGCTCCTTTTTCAAGGTGATGCCTGCGGCCATGGCATGTCCGCCGCCTTTCAGCAAAATTCCTTCCTTGACCGCCTCGCGCACCACCTTGCCGAGATCGACGCCCGGAATGGAGCGCCCCGACCCGGTACCAATACCGCCAGGCTCGAGCGCAATCGCAAACGCGGGCCGCGAAAACTTTTCCTTCAGGCGCGACGCCACGAGACCCACCACACCCGGGTGCCAGCCCTCGGAGGCCGTGACGATCACCGAGCCTTTGTCGTCGAGACCGAGTGAAGCCAGCGCCTCGGCCTCGGCCTGCGCTTCCGCCATTTGCTCGATAACGCGGCGCTCGGTGTTGAGACGGTCCAGTTCGGCGGCGATCCGGGCGGCTTCTGAAATATCGCCTTCCAGCAGCAACCGCACGCCCAGGTCAGCGCGCCCGATACGGCCGCCGGCATTGATGCGCGGCCCCAACATGAATCCCAGATGCCACGCTTCAGGCGGACCGCTAAGCCGGGAGACATCCATCAATGCGGTGTGACCGACGTGATCGCGACGGCGCAGTGCGATCAAACCCTTGGCGACAAAGGCGCGGTTGAGGCCGGTGAGAGAAGCAACGTCGGCGACGGTGCCGAGTGCGACATGATGGAGCGCATCGAGCAGATTGGGTTCGGGCCGAACATCGCTCCAGAAGTTGCGGGCACGCAATTCGCGGTTCACCGCCACCAGCGTGACGAACACGAGACCGACCGCGGCCAGATGCCCGAGGCCCGACAGATCGTCGAGGCGGTTCGGATTCACCAGCGCATCTACCACTGGCAGTTCGTCGCCGCACTGGTGATGATCGATCACCACCACGTCCATGCCGAGACGCTTGGCTTCTGCAAGCGGCTCGATGCTCGTCGTGCCGCAATCGACTGTCACCAGCAGCGTCGCGCCCTTGTTGGCAAGACCGCGTACGGCTTCCACATTGGGGCCGTAGCCTTCGAAGATGCGGTCGGGAATATGGATCAGCGGATCGAGCCCGCAGTGACGCAAATGCCAGGTCAGCAGCGCCGCCGAGGTCGCGCCGTCCACGTCATAGTCGCCAAAGATCGCGACCTTTTCGCCGCCCGTTGCCGCATCGGCAATGCGCTTGGCGGCGGCTTCCATTTCCGTCACCGTCAACGGATCGGGCAGCAGTTTGCGGATAGTCGGATCGAGGAAGTCATCAACGGCATCGATGTCGATGCCACGGCCAGCGATGATCCGCGCCAGCATTTCCGGCACCTGATAACGCTGCGCAATGGCGAGCGCCCGCGCCGCACCACGGGGGTCTAGCCGGTCGCGCCACACGCGACCAGTCGCTGACTTGGTCACGCCGAGAAAGGCAGGGACCGACTCAACAGGTAATGCGGATGCAGGGAGCGTCATGATGCCTTCCGCAGGTAAGGACGAAGCGCCAATGTTCAATGATTCGCGAACGCCATCCTTCGAGGCTCGCAAGCTCGCACCTCAGGATGACGACTACTTTTCCGTCACCCTGAGGTGCCGAAGCGAAGGCCTCGAAGGGCGACGGCATTTAGCCACTATTCTAGCAGCCGAGCTTGTCGGCAAGGTCGTTGAAATCCGTGACGACAAAATCCCAGTTTCCCTCGGCCTTGAAATCACGATTCTGAAACGGACCATACTCCGTGACGCGCGGCACGAAAGCCGTCTTCAGGCCGAGCGCCTGCGCCGCCGCCAGATCGTTATTGTGAGCTGCGACCATCATCACCTGCTGCGGCGCCAGACCGAGAATCTTCGCCGCACCCAGATAGGCTTCGCGATCAGGCTTGTAGTGACGGAAAATTTCGGCGCTCAGCACCAGATCCCACGGCAGGCCGGCATGCTTCGCCATGTTGGTCAGGAGCGCGACGTTGCCGTTGGACAGCGGGCTGATGATGAACTTCGTCTTCAGCCGCGTCAGGCCGCCGACGCTGTCCGGCCACGGGTTGAGGCTGTGCCAGCCTCGGGTGAGATAATCGAAATCGGCCGGTGTCAGACCGGTGATGCCGAGCTTTGCCGTGAGCGGCTCGATGGATTGCCGCTGCAGGTCGTCGAGGATCACGAATCCCCGCTCCGGATGTTTGCGAACCTCGTCCATCGACGGCATGTACGCGGCGCGCCAGCCATCGACCAGCGCGGTCCAGTCGCCCTTGATGCCCTTCGCCTTGCCCCATGCGGTGAAATTATCGATCAGACTGGTCCGCCAATCGACCACGGTCCCGAAGACATCGAACACCAGCGCCTTGATCTCGGACATCGCACCCCTCTAGTGTCCTGAATCCGAAGTTCGCCTCATTTTGTAGCACGTTCCATAGCGGACTTCGGATTCAAAAGGACACTAGAAATAGTAATAATTCTAGTGTGGTTTTGGTTCGCAAGTCCGCAAAATAGCGCGCTGTAGAAATGATGCGGACTTGCGAACCACCACACTAGAGAATCTTGCGGTATTGCATGAAGCCCGACCGATCGGCGACTTCGTCATACAGAATCTGTGCGCGCGCGTTTTCGAACTGCGTCAGCCAGTGCACCCTGCTCGCACCGGCGGCCTTCGCCTTTTCGTAAACGGCCTCGATCAGCTTGCGGCCCACGCCATGCCCGCGCGCGCCTTCGTTCACGAACAGATCCTGCAGATAGCAGTAGTTGCCGACCGTCCAACAGGAGCGGTGGTAAAGGAAATGGACAATGCCGGTCAGCTTTTCATCGACAAACGCGCCGAGCACGTACATCGGCTCCGCGTCTTCGTGAAAGCGCTGCCATGTCACAGCCGTTGTCTCAGCCGGAACCGTAGCTTTGTAGAACTTGAGGTAACCGGCCCACAAAGGCTCCCACGCCTCGCGTTCATCCACGCGAAGAGGCCGGATGACAACGCGCTCGATCATGGGGATGTCCTGCTCAATCGAGGTGGAACTTCTCGAACTGGCGATGCTCGCCCTTAATGATGCGAACGGTCCCGGTCACCGAGCGCATCACGACAGTCTCGGTCTCGATCACGTTTTTGCGGAATTTAACGCCGGACAGCAGCGAGCCGTCGGTAACGCCGGTCGCCGCGAACAGGCAATCGCCGCGCGCCATGTCCTCGATGCCGTAGATCATCTTGGGGTCGGTCACACCCATCTTCAGAGCGCGCTCGCGCTTCTCGTCGGTATCGAGAATGAGACGGCACTGCATCTGGCCGCCGATGCAGCGCAGCGCGGCCGCAGCCAGCACGCCTTCCGGCGCGCCACCGGTGCCGATGTAGATGTCGACGCCGGTGTTGTCCGGGTCGGCAGTGTGGATCACGCCAGCGACGTCGCCGTCGGTGATAAGACGAACCGCCGCGCCCGTGGAGCGGATCGCGTTGATGATGTCAGCGTGGCGCGGACGATCCAGCACCAGCGCGGTGATCGCCGACGGATGCACGTCCTTGGCGCGCGCGAGACGGCGGATGTTTTCGGCAGGCGATGCATCCAGTTCCACAACATGCTTCGGGTAGCCGGGACCGATGGCAATCTTCTGCATATAGACGTCCGGGGCATTCAGTAGCGTGCCGCCCTCCGCCATCGCCATGGTCGCGATCGCGCCCGGCATGTTCTTGGCGCACAAGGTTGTGCCTTCCAGCGGATCGACCGCAATATCGACTTCCGGACCGGCGTCCGAGCCGACCTTTTCACCGATGAACAGCATCGGCGCTTCGTCGCGTTCGCCCTCGCCGATCACGACGGTGCCCTGAATTGGAATCTTGTTGAGCTCGCGGCGCATCGCGTCCACCGCCGCCTGGTCGGCGGCCTTCTCGTTGCCGTGTCCCCGAAGGCGCGCAGCGGACACAGCGGCACGCTCAGTCACGCGCACGATTTCGAGTGTGAGAATGCGTTCCAGCAGCAGCTGCGGCGGAACGGAAATCGTAACGGACATAGGCTAACTCCCAAGACAACAAACGTGGCGATGGACCCGGCTGACCGGACCCTATCAGTTCTTTTCGATGCGGATGACCTGCGGACGGCCGGTTATCACCCGATCTTGCTGGACGGCGTGCAAAGCGCGGCGCACCGCATCCTCAGTGGTGGCGTAGGTAATGAGAATGACAGGCACCGGCGATGGCTTGCCGCGCGTATTTGTCAGTTCAACTGCGCCATCAGGATGACGCTGCACGATCGATTCAATGGAAATTTTCTGCTCGGCGAGACGCGTCGCGATGGTCGCCGCGGTTCCGGCAAGGTCGCGCGCCATCAGGCGAATGTAATAGCCGCCTTCGTGACGCTTCATCGGCGCCTTGGTCGCGATTTTCAGCTTCGCAATCGGCCGTCCGAAGGGAGCTGCGCGAATGCCGCGCGCAACATCTGCGATGTCGGCGAGTACCGCCGAAGCGGTCGCTGCACCACCGGCGCCGGGGCCGACCAGCGTAATCGGCGGAAATCCCTCGCCGTCAATGGTGACCGCATTGGTCACGTCCATGACCTGCGCAATCGAGGATGACTTCGGCACCATGGTTGGGTGCACGCGCTGCTCGATACCGGACTCGGTCCGCACCGCGACGCCAAGCAGCTTGACGCGATAACCAAGCTCCTCAGCCGCGCGCAGATCTTCCGGCGCAATCGACGAAATACCTTCGACGTAAACCGCGCTTTGATTGACTTTGGTGCCGAACGCAAGGCTTGCGAGAATGGCGAGCTTCTGCGCGGTGTCATGTCCATCCACGTCAAACGACGGATTGGCCTCAGCGTAGCCCAGCCGCTGCGCATCCTTGAGGCATTCCGCGAACGACAATCCCTCGCGCTCCATCCGGGTCAGGATGTAGTTGCAGGTGCCGTTGAGAATGCCATAGACGCGATGGATGTCGGTGCCGGCGAGGCCTTCGCGCAATGTCTTGATGACGGGAATGGCCGCGCCCACGGCGGCTTCGTAGTTCAGTGCACCGCCGTGTTTCTCGGCCAGCGCAGCAAGCCGCGAACCGTGCTTGGCGATCAGCGCCTTGTTCGCAGTAACCACCGATTTTCCGTTTCGCAGCGCAGCTTCGATCGCCGACAACGCCGGCTCACCGGAACCGCCCATCAGTTCGACGAAGCAGTCGATCTTCGGATCATTGGCGAGCGCCAGCGGGTTCTTCGCCCATTCGAGGCCCCGCAGATCAAGTCCGCGCTTCTTGGCTTTGGAGCGAGCGGACACTGCGACAACCCGGACGCCACGGCCGCACCGCGCCGACAAGGCCCTGCTCTGACTTTCGATCAGGCGGAGTACCTCGGCACCCACGGTGCCGAGACCCGCAATACCCACCTTGAGTGGTGCGACCATTTTGCTGAAAACCTGCCGGAAAACTCGAGTTAATTAGGCATGATCTGGTCCGAAAACCGGTTCCACCCTCGGGTCGAGCCCGAGGGCATGCTTTTCGGGATCATGCCTACCGCCGATTGGCGAGCGGAACCACGTTGTGCAACGATTCAACGCCACTTTCAAGGAAGCGCCGGATATTGCGGGCGGCCTGGCGAATTCGCTGCTCGTTTTCCACCATCGCGATGCGGACATAGCCTTCGCCATGCTCGCCGAAGGCGACACCGGGCGACACAACGACACCGGATTTCTCCACCATGAGCGTGGCGAACTGCATGCTGCCGACTTCGCGGAACTTCTCCGGCAGCGGCGCCCAGGCGAACATCGAGGCCGCGGGCGGCGGAATATCCCAGCCAGCCCGGCCAAAGGTTTCGACCAGTACGTCGCGGCGCTTGCGGTAGGTGTCGCGCATTTCCTTGATGCAATCCTGCGGACCGTTCAGCGCAGCGGTCGCCGCAACCTGGACCGGCGTGAACGCACCGTAGTCGAGGTACGACTTCACGCGGGTCAGCGCAGCGATGATCCGCTCATTGCCGACCGCAAATCCCATGCGCCAGCCGGCCATCGAGAACGTCTTCGACATCGAGGTGAATTCCACCGTGACATCGATCGCACCGGGCACCTGCAGCACCGAGGGCGGCGGAACGCCGTCGAAATACAGTTCTGCGTAGGCCAGATCGGACAGAATGAAGATCTCGTGCTTCTTCGCGAACGCGACGAGGTCCCGGTAGAAATCGAGCGACGCGACGTAGGCCGTCGGATTCGACGGATAACACGCAATCATCGCGATCGGCTTGGGGATCGAGTGAGTGATCGCCTTCTCGAGTGCGCTGAACAATTCAGGGGTCGGCTCTGCGGGAACCGAGCGAACCACGCCGCCGGCCATCAGGAAGCCGAAGGCGTGGATCGGGTAGCTCGGGTTCGGCACCAGCACCACGTCGCCGGGCGATGTGATCGCCTGCGCGACATTGGCGAAGCCTTCCTTGGAGCCAAGCGTCGCGACGATCTGGGTTTCCGGATTGAGCTTCACGCCGAAGCGGCGCTCATAATAGGCAGCCTGCGCGCGGCGCAGGCCCACGATGCCTTTCGACGCCGAGTAGCGGTCGGTGCGCGGCTTGCCGAGCGTCTCCTTGAGCTTTTCGATCACATGCGGCGGTGTCGGCAGGTCCGGATTTCCCATGCCCAGATCGATGATATCGGCCCCGGCGTTCCGCGCGGCCGCCTTGGCCCGATTGACTTGCTCGAACACGTAAGGCGGCAGACGGCGGATACGGTAAAACTCTTCCATGGGTCGGGCTCCGAAGACCGGTAAAACCGGCGGTAACAGACGAGATCAGTAACGCGTTTTGCACCGAAGTGGAATTCGGCACGGTGGTTAGAAGGTGCGGAATTTCAGCATATTAAGCGGATTCGGACGCAATGCGGGAGGACCCGCGCCAGAATTTGCATTTTTGCGATTGAATCGTGGTCTTTTTAGCACCACCGGGGGTTGCGGCGAAGCGTAAATCTCAGTTGGTGCGGCGCTGGGCGGCCTTTGCGCCGGAGGCCTGCCGATCACGGGCCGCTAGCAAATCCTTCTCCAGCTTGTCCTGCTGGGCCTGATCCAGCACCGTTTCCTGACGGGGCGCCGGCAGGTCATGGACGGGCAGATACTCTGCCGGGGTTGCAGGCCGCGCTGGCGTATTTGCAGGCAGCCCGACCAAGGGTGCGTCAGCAATCGTGGACGCGCAACCGCCGAGGGCAAGGCCAAGCAACAGCAAGCCGGCCCAAGCCGGCGACTGCCGAACCCGCTGCATTTGGCGTCGCACGAAAATACTAACGTCCTCTGGTTTCGGTCGGCACGATTCCTGCTCTGTGACCAGACAGGCGATGCGAACTTATCGTCGGCGGAGAGCGTTATCCCAGGGAGAACGATCGCTGCGGAGCAGACCGTGTTCATGAGGCCCTAATGTGACCGAAGTATTAATCATGCCGCAACGCAGCACATGCAAATCAGCAAGCCGATCCGAACTATGCCATGATGATCGTGCGAACTCACAAGGTTTGCGGTCGAAACGAAGGTTCAGAAGTAAGCGATGAGTGACACCTTGCTAAGCACCAAGGCCGGCGACACCGGCGCTACGAAGAGCTTCGATCCAGAGGCATTTTCGGCAAATCTTGCGCGCGCACTTGAAACAAGCGGCCGCGCCCTCTCGGCCTATCTGAAGCCGCGTGAAAACGGTGAAGACAAGGGCCGGCCACCCGGCGAACTCAACGAAGTGGTGAAGACGTTTACGTCGGTCGCTGAGTACTGGCTTTCCGACAAGGAACGTGCAGCTGACGTGCAGATGAAGTTCGGCAAGGCGTATCTGGACTTGCTGACCAGCGCCGCGCGCCGCCTGTCGGGCGAGGCAACGACACCCGCAGCCGAACCGTCGCCGCGCGACAAGCGTTTCCATGATCCTGAATGGAAGACCAATCAGTTTTTTGATTTCGTGATGCAGGCCTATCTGCTCACCACGCAGTGCGCGAACGACCTCGTCAAGAATGCCGACGGCCTCGACCCGCATACCCGCAAAAAGGCGGAGTTCTACGTTCAGCAGGTCACCAACGCGATTTCGCCGTCCAACTTTGTGCTGACCAATCCGGAAGTGTTGCGGCAAACGCTGGCAAGCAATGCCGATAACCTTGTCCGCGGCATGACGATGCTTGCGGAAGATATCGAGGCCGGACACGGCACGCTCAAAATCCGCCAGTCTGCAGGCAACCTCGAAGTCGGCCGCGATGTCGCGCTGACACCGGGCAAGGTCATCTACCAGAATGAGATCATGCAGCTCATTCAGTATTCGCCGGCGACTGAAACTGTCCTGCGCACGCCTTTGCTGATCGTGCCGCCGTGGATCAACAAGTTCTACATTCTCGATCTCAACCGGCAGAAGTCGTTTGTCCAGTGGTGCGTCAATCAAGGCATCACGGTGTTCCTGATCTCATGGGTCAATCCCGACAAGACGCTCGGCGGCAAGACCTTCGAGGATTACATGCGCCAGGGCCCGCTGACGGCCATGGACGCCATCGAGAAGGCCACCGGCGAGATGCGCGTCCACACCATGGGCTATTGCGTCGGCGGCACGCTGCTCGCGACGACGCTGGCGTGGCTGGCGGAGAAGCGTCAGGTCCGCGTCACCTCGGCGACGTTCCTCGCTGCGCAGGTCGATTTCACCCATGCAGGCGATCTGCTTGTGTTCGTCGACGAGAGCCAGATTTCGAATCTCGAACGCGACATGAAACAAACCGGCGTCCTCGAAGGCAGCAAGATGGCGATGGCCTTCAACATGCTACGTTCGAATGACCTGATCTGGTCCTACGTCGTCAGCAATTATCTCAAGGGCAAGGAGCCGGCGGCGTTCGACCTGCTGCACTGGAATTCGGACGCCACGCGCATGCCGGCGGCGAACCATTCCTACTACCTGCGCAACTGCTATCTCGAGAACCGGCTGTCTACCGGCACCATGGCCATCGACAATACCCATCTCGATCTCTCCAAGGTGAAGGTGCCGATCTACAATCTCGCCACCAAGGAAGATCACATCGCGCCCGCTGAATCCGTGCTCTATGGCTCGCAGTTCTTCGGTGGTCCGGTCAAATACGTACTGGCCGGATCAGGCCACATCGCCGGTGTTGTAAATCCTCCAGAACTGGGGAAATACCAGTACTGGACCAATGACCGCATCGGCGACGTCACGCTCGCCGACTGGGTCAAGGATGCGCAGGAGCATCAAGGATCATGGTGGCCGGATTGGCGCTCATGGGTCGAGTCGATCGACGCCGAACAGGTGCCCGCACGCATCCCCGGCTCCGGGCCCTTGGAAGCGCTCGAAGACGCACCGGGAAGCTATGTCCGGGTCCGCGCCTGATAATAACGCCCACCCGACATTGGCCTTGCATCGCCAATCGTCTATGACTTCTCACGTTATTTGCTTCGTCGACTCGCCCCGTACCATGACGGGACGGTGAAAGCATTTCCACCCGCCTCCGGGCAGGCCTTGCAAGATTGGAAGGAAAAACGTCGATGACACGTGAACTGTTCTGGCTGACGCTGACCGTTATTTTCACCGGCCTGCTATGGGTGCCCTACATCGTTAATCGCTGTCAGGTGCGCGGCCTGAGCGGCACTTTGGCGAACCCGTCGCGCAACGACAAGCCGCAGACCGAATGGGCCAACCGCCTGATGTTCGCCCATGACAATGCCGTCGAAAATCTTGTGATCTTCGCGCCGCTGGTTCTGATCCTCAACGCCATCGACTATTCGACCAAATGGACCGTGCTGGCCTGCGCCGTGTACTTCTGGTCGCGCGTTGCGCACCTGATCGTTTACACGATCGGCGTGCCCGTTCTGCGCACCCTCGCCTTCACCGTCGGATTCATCGCGCAGGCAGTTCTCGCGCTGGCGATCTTCAAGATCCTCTGATCGCGCGACATCGCTGATCAAACAAAAGGGACGGCTCATCGCCGTCCCTTTTTCGTTGTTCGCTGTGCGATGGCTTACGGAAACATCGGCGGCTGATCGATACCCGCCGTCTCCGGAAAACCAAGCACCAGATTCATATTCTGCACGGCCTGCCCCGACGCACCCTTGGTGAGGTTGTCGAGCGTCGAGACGATGATTGCCCGTCCCGCGATACGATCAGCTGCCACGCCGATGAACGTCATGTTCGAGCCGCGCACATGCCGCGAGTGCGGTGTCTTGCCGAACGGCAGGACGTGAACGAACGGCTCCTTCTCGTACTGGTTCACCAGAATCTCGTGAAGGTCCTGCGCGATCTTCCCTCGCCGACCACGCACATAGATAGTCGAGAAGATGCCACGGTTCATCGGAAGGAGATGCGGCGTGAACGATACGACGACATCCTTGCCGGCAGCTTTTGAGAACTCCTGATCGAGTTCGGCCATATGCCGATGCTGGCCGACACCATAGGCATTGAAGCCCTCGGAAACTTCCGAGAACAGCATCTCCTCTTTTGCTGAACGCCCCGCGCCGGTCATACCGGACTTGGCGTCGATGACGATTTCGTCCGGCTCGATCGCCTTGGCTTTCAGCAGCGGGATAAGCGGCAGCTGCGCGCACGTCGTGTAGCAGCCTGGATTGGCAACCAGCCGCGCCTTCTTGATGTCGCGCCGGTACATTTCCGAAAGCCCATAGACGGCTTCCTTCTGCAGGTCGAGCGCGTGATGCTCGTGGCCATACCACTTGGCATAAGCCGCCGGATCTTCCAGCCGGAAGTCCGCCGACAGATCGACGATCTTGATGTCAGGCGCTTTTGCGAAAACGTCTTTCAGCACCTTCTGCGTCGTGGCATGGGGCAGCGCGCAGAACACCAGATCAAGTCCAGCCTTGGCCCAATCGACCTCGTCGATTGTTACCAGCCGCGGCAGATCATATGGCGCGAATTGCGGGAACACATCGCCCATCATCTGCCCGGCACGCCGGTCGGCGGTCAGCACGGCAATCTCCACTCGGGGATGGCGCAGCAACAACCGGACAAGCTCCGCCCCGGTGTAGCCGGAGGCGCCGAGGATCCCGATTTTCTTTTTCGTGCTCATGGCGCGATCCCTTCGTGCACAGTGCTCAACATTTCATTGTCTTCAATGGCAGCAAAAGCCTGCGGGCGCGCGGCGCGCATCGCAGCCGACAGTGTTTGTGCGCCCGCGGACTTCTGTAAGGCCAAAGCGCGGGTCACCGCAACATGGTCCGCGTCCGATTTATGCTGGTTCAGCTTGAAGCCGCCCTCGATCTCCTCGACGGTCATGACCAACCCCACGATTGCTTTCATCATTGCCTCGCTTCGGCCAGCCGACATCTTGTCCATCGTCCAGGGCCGCTTCGGCGCAAGATTGCTTTCGAACCGGGCGCTGGCCTGGTTCAGATGATCAGGCAGCTGTTGTCCGGTCATCGGCCGAACCGGACCGCTCATATGAACCGTTTGATAGAGCCACGTCGGCACCTGATCGGGCGACACGTACCAATCGGGCGACACATAGGCGTCCGCATCGCTCACGGCGAGCAGCCACGGCGTCACACCATCGGCGCGACCGATAAGTGGATTGTGGCGGGCGAGATGGAAGCAGACCAGTGGCGTGCCGTCGCTTCCATACTCAATATGGAACGGCACGGGCGATGCGATTGGCTTTTGGCCGTCGTGGGCGCAGGCCAGTCCAAACCCGCGCGCGGAAGCAAACGCGAGGCAAGCAGCTCGATCAACTCGGGAGGCGGGCGGAACGTACATTGCAAACTCCTGCTTCAGCGAGGAGCCGCCTGAGATCAAACCGCGTTTTTTGGGAGTGAAAGCATGCCGCGGACTGTCTCCGGCGGCACGAATGGTGATCTTAAACGCGATCAACCGCCCATACCGCGGGAATGCGGCGGCGGCGGGCGGCGATGATGGTTGCGCTCAAAATCATGGGCGCGGATATAAGTCCGCGCCCAGTTTTCGTCAAGTTGAGATCCGCCAGCTCAGATGGACGGATTCCAGGGCGCCGGCACCCAGCGATACCCGGTGCCGTCCTTCTCGATGTTGGCAAGTCCCGGGAACGGGTAATGGAAGCCCTGCACGCGCATCCTGTCCGCCGCGAGCATGTCGTAGACCTTGCGCCGCGTTTTTACGGCCTGAGGTCCGTCCTGATCGAACGATGCCTGCCAGTCGGGATTGCGGGCAAACGGCTCGGGATTGTTGGTGACGTCCGACTGGATGAAGACCGTGTCCGGGCCGGACGACAGCACATAAGACGTGTGACCCGGCGTGTGGCCGATGGTTTCTACAGCGCGCAGGCCCGGCACGACATCCTTGCCCCACTCGTAGGGCGTGACCTTCTTCTTCAGCCCGGCCTCGAAGACACGCCGGTTGTTCTTGAACAGACCTTCCATGCGGCCGGCCGGAGCGCGGCTCATCTCGCCGTCGTCCATCCAGTACTTCCATTCGACGGACGGCACGAGGACTTCGGCATTCGGAAAAGCGGGCTGACCATCGGCGGTCAGCAATCCGTTCACGTGGTCGCCGTGGAAGTGCGATATCACGACCATGTCGACCGCCTTGGCATCGATTCCTGCGGCAGCAAGATTGCTGGCGAACTGTCCCGCGGCACCCTTGCTGCTTGCGAAGGTCGCGGGGCCATTGCCTGTATCGATCACGATCAGCTTGCCACCAGTGTTGACGACAAGCGGCCCGAAGTAGAATGTCATCGTGTCGCGCGGGCGAAATGCCTTTTCGAGAGCAGCTGCGACTTCGTCTTTCTTGGCATTGGTGATCAGGCCATCAGGCAGCGGAACCGTCAGCGATCCATCTGAAACCACGCTCACTTCGGCATCGCCGACCTTGTAACGATAAAAGCCGGCGTTCTGCTTGCCGGCAACAGGTGCCGCCGCCTTGACAGGAAGTACGGGTAACAAAGGGGTGGCCGCGAGAGCAGCAGCGCTCGTCAGCGCGTGACGTCGTGTGAAATCCATCTTGTTTCTCCCGGTTTGTGAGATTCAAATGCCGCTGTTTTTCGCGGTCGTTCGCATGCTGCCCTGTTGCAAATCATTCGCAGTACGCCCACGCACGACAACCGGCGCGTCAGTTTAACACCACTTCGCGACAGCTATTCCCGATCACAAATAGTTTGAAACGAGCCGGGTCACATGAGCAGTTTGACGCCGAGCATGCCTGGCGCCATCAACAGGCCGGCCCACAGGAACGCGGAGGCGAAGTTAGCGAACTGGAAGTGCCAGTACTCCATTTCGACAATGCCCGCGACGAGCGGCACGGTCGCGCGCAGCGGCCCGGAAAAGCGGCCGATAAAAATGCCGAGCACGCCCCACTTTTGCATGAACCGTTCCGCGCGCGGCAGCATGTCCGGAAAACTCGACATCGGCCACATGTGAGCTATTCGGTCGTGAAACCTGACTCCGATCCAGTATGACACCCAGTCTCCGAGTGCCGCTCCCAGGCCGGCTGCGATCCAGACTGGCCAGAAACTGATGCCGCTCACGCCGATGAGCGCACCGATGGAAACCAGAGCGCCCCAAGCCGGAATAATCAGCGAGAGAAACGCGAGAGATTCCGCGAAAGCCAGTGCAAAGACGACCGGCATGGCCCACATCTGATGGTCGCGAACAAATTCGGCCAATCCGCGAGTCATTTCTTCAAAAGTCATGCAATGTCCCGTTCCCGGCCTTTTTATTGTGCACGCCGGTTCCCTTGATCCGCATACCACGGCAGCGCCCGCCTTGTTCGGGAACCGCCTGCGTCACATTTACCGCCCCAACCGTGGCATAGTAACAGCCAGCGATTCGCCCCCTGATCACGATCTATCAAGATTTAAGAGATATGCGGAAGCCTTTGAAAAAGAAAGATAAAATCGAGGCCTCCCCGCAGGGTGGTCGCGACTTGTTTGCCTCGTCTGAGCGGAAGCCCCGCGCAGCTGCGAAATCAGCGGCCAAGCCGTCGAGCGCGGAGGCCGGCTATACCGCGCGGGACATCGAGGTGCTCGAGGGTCTGGAGCCCGTTCGCCGCCGTCCCGGCATGTACATCGGCGGCACCGACGAGAAGGCGCTGCACCACCTGTTCGCGGAAGTCATCGACAACTCGATGGACGAGGCGCTGGCCGGTCACGCGACTTTCATCGAGGTGCATCTCGGAGCCGATGGCTATCTCACGGTCGTCGATAACGGGCGTGGCATCCCGGTCGATCCACATCCGAAATTCCCGAAGAAGTCCGCCCTCGAAATCATCATGTGTACGCTGCATGCGGGCGGTAAATTTGACTCCAAGGTCTACGAGACCTCGGGCGGTCTGCACGGCGTCGGCGTATCGGTCGTGAACGCCCTCTCCTCGCAACTCGTGGTCGAAGTCGCGCGCAATCAGCAGCTCTACAGGATGACCTTCGAGCGCGGCAAGCCGAAGGGCAAGCTCGAAGAGCTCGGCAAGATTAACAATCGCCGCGGCACCAGCATCCGATTCAAGCCCGACACCGACATTTTCGGCGTGAAGGCCGTATTCAAACCGCAGCGCCTGTTCAAGATGGCGCGCTCGAAGGCCTATCTGTTCGGCGGCGTCGAAATTCGCTGGCGTTGCGACCCTGAGTTACTCAAGGGCGTCGATGATGTGCCGGCGGAAGACACCTTCCATTTCCCCGGCGGCTTGAAGGACTATCTCGCCGCTGCGATCCACGCGGATACGCTGGTACATCCGGATATTTTCTCCGGCAAATCTGGCCGCAACGGCGCACACGGCGCTTGCGAATGGGCCGTCGCATGGACTGCGGATGCCGACGGCTTCCTGTCCTCCTACACCAACACGGTTCCGACACCGGATGGCGGCACCCATGAAGCGGGTTTCCGCAGCGCGCTGCTGCGCGGCTTGAAGGACTACGCCGAGCGCATCGGTCAGGGCAAGAAGGGCTCGTCGATCACATCCGAAGACGTAATGGTTGGCGCAGCCGCCATGCTCTCGGTGTTCGTGCGCGAGCCGGAATTTCAGGGGCAGACCAAGGACCGCCTGGCGACCGCCGAGGCACAGAAGATTGTCGAACAGGCCATCAAGGACCCGTTCGATCACTGGCTGACCGGCAATCCCCTGCAGGCCAACAAGCTGCTGGAGTTCGTGGTCGAGCGAGCCGACGAGCGGCTGCGCCGTCGCGCCGAGAAGGAAACCTCGCGCAAGACCGCGGTGAAGAAGCTGCGGCTGCCAGGCAAGCTGGCCGATTGCACCAACAGCGCCACTGAGGGCTCCGAACTCTTTATCGTCGAAGGTGACTCCGCAGGCGGCAGCGCCAAGCAGGCGCGTGACCGCAAGACGCAGGCGATTCTGCCGCTACGCGGGAAGATCCTCAACGTCGCTTCGGCAACCAAGGAAAAACTGACCTCGAACGCGCAGCTTGCCGATCTCATTCAGGCCATCGGAGCCGGGATCGGCGCACAGTATCGCGAAGAGGATTTGCGCTATTCCCGCATCATCATCATGACCGACGCGGACGTGGACGGCGCGCACATCGCCTCGCTGCTGATCACGTTCTTCTATCGGCAGATGCCGCGCCTAATCGACGAAGGCCATCTCTATCTCGCCGTGCCACCGCTCTATCGTCTCACGCACGGCTCCAAGACGGTTTATGCGCGCGACGAGGCGCATCGCGATGAACTCCTGAAGAAGGAATTCCACGCCAACGCCAAGGTCGATATCGGCCGCTTCAAAGGCCTCGGCGAGATGATGCCGGCGCAATTGAAAGAAACCACGATGGATCCGACGAAGCGCTCGATGCTGCGCGTGGTGCTGCTGCCGGACGACCGCGAAGGCACCGCGGATTCCGTCGAGCGCCTGATGGGCACCAAGGCCGAAGCGCGCTTCGCCTTCATTTCCGACAAGGCGGAGTTCGCCAGCGAGGACCTGCTGGACGTGTAAACCGCCATGCACGGATGAAACCAATTCAGGAACGAGGCGTAGTGTTCATATGCGAATACTCCTCCTCATCATCGGCGCATTCGCGATTATCATCGGATTGCTCTGGATCGGCCAAGGCACAGGCTATGTGAGCTGGCCGCAGTCCAGCTTCATGATCAGCCAGATCCAGTGGGCCTATTACGGCGCTGCACTCAGCCTCGTCGGATTGCTCGCGATTGCGTTCGCGCGGGGCCGCTAGGCGATATCGTTTTGATATGATTTGATCTCCGCGAGCGGTGAAGACCGCAACGGAGGCAACATGCAAAAAACTCCCTTCGATCTCACCGGCAAGGTCGCCGTTGTCACCGGCGGCAATGGCGGTATCGGCCTCGGCATGGCCCGCGGTCTAGCCCGCGCAGGCGCAAGCATCGTCATCGCCGGGCGCAACAAGGCAAAATCCGAAGACGCTGTTCGCGACGTCGAAGCGCTCGGCGCAAAGGCGCTGGCGGTCGCGGTCGATGTAACCGACAAAGCCTCCGTCGCAGACATGGTCGAAAGCACATTGAAGCAGTTGGGCCGCCTCGACATTCTCATCAACAATGCGGGAATGAGCACCCGTCATCCCGCTCACAAGCTTAGTCTCGAAGACTGGCACACCGTTATCGACACCAACCTCACGAGCGCCTTTATCTGCTCAAAAGCGGTGTATCCGGCGATGCAAAATGCCGGTGGCGGCAAGATCATCAACATCGGCTCAATGATGTCTATTTTCGGCGCGAGCTTCGCGCCTGCTTATGCCGCGAGCAAAGGCGGCATCGTGCAGTTCACCAAGTCAATCGCACTGTCGTGGGCAGCCGACAATATTCAGGCCAACGCAATCCTGCCCGGCTGGATCGACACGGCCTTGACCCGAACCGCGCGCGAGCAGATTCCGGGGCTCAACGAGAATGTCTTGAACCGCACGCCTGCAAAGCGCTGGGGCAATATCGACGATCTCGCAGGCACCGCGGTATTTCTCGCGTCATCCGCATCGGACTTCGTCACGGGTACAGCGATCCCGGTGGACGGCGGCTATTCCACACAAGGATGATCATGTCTTCTCGGGTGAGTGGACGTGTTCCGGCCGAACACCGATGGCGAGCAGACGGGCCGTGAGCCCCTGAAGCGACGGCATCGCATTGATCACGCGGACAGCGAACGGCGGTTTCAGATCTTCACCGGAGAGCGCACGATTGATAATGCGATCCTGAACGACGGTCTGCATGGTCTGCGTCATCCGTGTCGGAAACAGGCGGCGTCTCTGAACACCTTCAAGATCCTCGATCGATGGTCCGCCTGCCCCGAACTTGTCGAACAGGATGTTCGCGGCAGCGACCGCATCCTGAACCGCGAGATTGACGCCGACGCCCCCGACGGGCGACATCGCATGCGCTGCGTCGCCAATACAGAGCAGCCCCGGTAACGCCCATTGCGTCAATCGATCGATACGAACTGTGAGCAGCTTGACGTCGTCCCAGCTTTTTACATCGCCGATGTGATCACGCAAAATTGGCGCCAGCGATACGACACTCTGGCGAAACGCATCGATCCCCCGCGCCTTGATATCGTCGATCTTGCCCTTGGCGATCACATAAGCGCACTGCCAGTAGTCGTCGCGATCGATAGTCACCATCATCTGCCCACGCTGCAGGCGTGCGAATATGCCGTCGCTGTCGGTCTTCTGTTTTCCGACGCGAAACCAGAGCACGTCTATCGGCGCGCCAATGTCTTCGATCTGGAGGCCTGCCTGCTCACGCAAGATCGAATGACGGCCATCGCAAGCCACCGTGAGGTCAGCCAAAATATGAAGCAGCCCTTGCGGCGTGGTGGCAACGACGCCGGTTGTGCGCTCGCTGTTTCTGATCAGCTCGGTTGCTTCGGTGGACTTCATGATCTGAAGACGTGGAAAACATGCCCCCTTGGTTTCGAGGAAATTCAGGAAGTCCCATTGCGGCATGAGCGCAATGAATGGACACGGGGTTTTCAGCCGCGCCAGGTCTGCAATCCGGATCGGCGTCGCCCCGAACAGGCCCTGCATGTGGGTCAATTGCTGATGCGGGATCTTCAAGAAATCGTCGAGCAGACCCAGCTCCTGCATCACCTGCATGGTCGAGGGATGAACCGTGTCGCCGCGGAAGTCGCGGAAGAAATCAGCATGCTTTTCGAGAACAACGGTTTTGATGCCAGATCGGCCAAGCAGATAGCCAAGCATCATTCCGGCCGGTCCGCCGCCCACAATGCAACATTGCACCGAGAGGGATCGCCCGGCAGATTCGCTCGAGCTCTCGAAGGACATCGGATGTTCCTTCTTACCGCCGGAAGTTCTTGATCTCCGAAAGACTGCCGTCCTGATAGGTCAATTCGACCGAAACGGATCTCGTCGACGCCGGAATCTTCATGTACGACGCCGCGTTCTCCGGAATCGCCGACGGGTCCTTCGGATTGCACGGCGGAATCTTGACCATCTGGTTCGGCACCGTCGTGTCGATGCCGATCCGCATTTCCCGCACAGCGCAGCGGAACGACAGGATCTGCGAGTAATAAACCAGCGGGCCGCTGTATCCGCCAAACGAAAGCCAGCTGTTGGACGTCATGTCCAGCAGCTTGCGATGGCTGGCGATCAGCGCCGCTTCCGGATCGAACTTGATCGGAAACGGTCCCTGCATCTGGCCGGTCGGATCGACATAACGCACCTGAATCGTGGCCGCCGGCGCATCGTTCGGCAGTTCTATCGAAGGGTTCGGCATGCGCCGCCGGGTGCGCGGATCGAGTGCATCGGTGAAACCGGTTTCCTTGAACTCGCCGCTTTCACCGAGCCGCCACGAAATCGCCAGCGTCGGATCGGCGATGGAGAACGCAACGGACCATCCGCCGTTGTGGCGCATGAAACTCGCAATCGGCACGTTCCCGTTGTCGATCACGATCGGCGGCGTCGGCTGCACCGGGAGCGCTGCCACCTGCGTTTGCGCCTCAACCGCGATGGCACGCTCGCCCTCCTTGGCAGGTCTCAGAACGAAGTCACCAACGATCTGATCGTAATAGGCGGGCGTCTGCATCCGGTTTGCCGCCACCGTCATCTTGCGCACATCGGATTGCGTCCGCTTGGCGATCTGCACAAGATTGAGTCCCGGTTGCGCCAGTTCACGCACGAAGCTGCGGGTGAACACCGAGTTGGGATTCGGATCGTTGTCGCTCAGGCGGTCGAGCGCAGTCTGCTTTGCGCCCGCGGAAAAAATCACGAATACACCTTCCGGCGGTGAAATCGGAGCGAGTCCCCCGCTCCCCCCGAGAGCGCGCGTGCCCGTCGCCTCGAAGGGATTGTTGCGGCAGGCATCGAACACAAAGATTGAGGTTCGTGCGCCACGGGCCTGAAGGCGTGAGATCACGCGCTCGGCTGAGAATGCGCCGTCACGGATCAACTCTTCCTGCCCTTGCGTGACCGCAGCGATGTCCGTCGGCAGGAGATAGTTCTGGCCGTTGATCTCGAATCCATGCCCGGCGAAAAAGAAGAATGCCGTATCGCCCGGTTCGACAATCTTGTCGAACGCCAGCATCGTTTCGCTGAAAGCCTTGCGGGTCTGATTTTCAGCGAACAGTACGTTGAAGCCGAGTTGCTTCAGCGCATCGCTCATGGTCCGCGCATCGTTCACCGCCTTCTGCAGCCGTGGCACGTTGCGATAGTCGTTGTTGCCGATCACCAGCGCCACGCGCTTTTCGGCGCAGGCGGGCGCGGCAAACGCCGCCATCAGCGCAACGAGGCCGATCAGCAGCGTCCTGATCCGAAATATGGCCATGATTCTGTCCCCTCGGGCCGCGCGGCGGGCGAGGCCCGGTTCCGGCGGTCAGTATGTCATAGTCGCAGGGGACAAGAAGACGGTTCACGCAACCCGGCCAAAAGGCTGGAAAGCCATTCAACTTGTTGTCGTATTAAGGTTTTTCACGGTTTCCGCCCTCAAATTCATTGACTTTCGCCGTTTCATGCCTATGTTCCGCTGCAACGCGGTCAGAATCGAGACGCGATTCCCTGGCCAGCCGCCTGTCGGCAAATATCTCCTCCCCGTGCCCTTAAAGCGTGCCGTTCCGGGGTGAGCGCGACAGAAATTTCCAGAGTCCGAACGGCGATTTCGACTCGAGGCTCAATGTCCTTTTCCAATCTCGGCCTGTCCGACAAGGTTCTCGCTGCCGTGGCAGCGACTGGTTACACGACCCCCACCCCCATCCAGGAACAAGCGATCCCCCACGTTCTCGCCCGGCGCGACGTGCTCGGCATCGCCCAGACCGGCACCGGCAAGACCGCCGCCTTCGTGCTGCCGATGCTGACGCTGCTGGAAAAGGGCCGGGCCCGCGCGCGTATGCCGCGCACCCTCATCCTGGAGCCCACGCGCGAACTCGCAGCGCAGGTCAAGGAACAGTTCGACAAATACGGCGCCGGCCAGAAGCTCAATGTTGCGTTGCTGATCGGCGGCGTTTCGTTCGGCGATCAGGATACCAAGCTGATGCGCGGCGTCGACGTGCTGATCGCAACACCCGGCCGGTTGCTGGACCACACCGAACGCGGCGGACTGCTTCTCACCGGCGTCGAACTGCTGGTGATCGACGAAGCCGACCGCATGCTCGACATGGGCTTCATCCCGGACATCGAACGCATCTGCAAGCTGGTGCCGTTCACGCGGCAGACCCTGTTTTTCACCGCAACCATGCCAGCGGAAATCCGGCGTATCACCGAGACCTTCCTGCACAATCCCGAAAAAATCGAAGTTTCCAAACCGGCGTCCACCGCCGTGGGCGTGACCCAGTTCCAGGTCGGGGTCGGACGCGAGCCGCACGAGAAGCGTGAAGTGCTCAGGCAATTGCTGCGCGACGCCAAGGATCTCAAGAACGCGATCATCTTCTGCAACCGCAAGCGCGACGTGGCGGTGGTTTATAAATCGTTGCAGAAGCACGGTTTCAGCGTCGGCGCCCTTCATGGCGACATGGATCAGTCGGCTCGAACGGCCTCACTCGACCAATTCCGCAAGGGCGAGCTTCCGCTGCTGGTGGCCTCCGACGTCGCAGCCCGCGGCCTCGACATCCCCGAAGTCAGCCACGTCTTCAATTTCGACGTTCCTCACCATCCGGATGACTACGTCCACCGCATCGGCCGCACAGGCCGGGCCGGACGCCTCGGGACAGCGATTTCGATCGTCAGCCCTGCGGACCAGAAATCTGTCGCCGCCATCGAGAAGCTGATCGGGCAACCGATCGCCCGCTCCGATTTCGCTCCCCTTGAGAACAGCGACGCATCCCCATCGCCCGCCCGCGAACAGCAGGCCGAGCGTGCGCCGGAAGATCGCAAGCCTCGCCGCGATTCCCAGCGAACCCGTGGTGGCCGTAACAAGTCCCGCAAGCCTGAAGGCGCAGACCGGAAACCTCAGGCAGCCGAAAAACCCGCACAGTCCCAGCCGCCGTCAATCGGACGCGCAATGCCGCCGGCCGCGCGCGAACAACATGCCGAGCCGGGAGACCACTCACATCTTCCAGCGTTCCTGCTAAGGCCAGTCCGCGCCCGCGGCTAATAGTCAGTTGACCCGTCTGCCGATTATGTCGTTTACGGGTCATTCATTCTCCTCCCTTAACGTGCCTTCGATATTTTTAGCCATTTCGTTGAAAGAGGCTGGCAGAAGCCCGCCTTGAAGGACACCGAACGTGATTGGCCTGCTGGAAGAATACGAGCGCACCATGGCGTTCGCCGAAGTCGCTTTGGGTCAAATCCGATCCTTGCGGCAGAATGCAGTGCCTCGCAATTACGAGATTTGGTACATCTACGCGACCGGCTACAACGCCGCGCTCAACAAGATCATCAACGAAACGCTGGGTCGCAACGGTAAATTGACCGAGGCCGACCTTGAGCAGATTTACGAAACTTACCTGTCCCAGAACCGCACCACGGAGCGTATCGACACGGTCGGCACGCGGGTGATCAATGAAATCGACGACGTGATGAATCTCATCACGGATGCGTTGGGAATGACTTCCACGTTCGGACGCAACCTCGAAGGCGCCACCCAGAAACTGTCCGGCGCCAAGGATCGCGAACAGGTCAAGGCGGTGGTCGAAGCGCTTGTGGCATCGACACGGGAGATGCAGGAAACGAACAAGGCGCTGGAAGCGCGTCTCGCCACGTCAAAGCAGCAGATCAGCAGCCTCCAGCACAGCCTCGAAGCCATTCGCACCGAAAGCCTGACCGATCCCCTCACCTCGCTGGGGAATCGCAAATTCTTCGACCGCGCCATCGAAAACGCGGTCACGCACGCAGCCGAATGCGGCGAGCCGCTGTCCTTGCTGATGCTCGACATCGACCATTTCAAATCCTTCAACGACAACTACGGTCACCTTACCGGCGACCAGGTGCTGCGCCTTGTGGCGATGTCGCTGAAGCAGACCACCAAGGGCCAGGACATCACTGCACGCTACGGCGGTGAAGAATTTGCCGTGGTGCTGCCGAACACCGCGCTGCGGCAGGCGCTGACGGTCGCCGACAACATCCGCCGCGCGGTGATGTCGAAGCAGTTGAAAAAGAAATCGACGGGCGAGATTCTCGGCCGCGTGACCATTTCGGTCGGAGTGTCGATGCTGCAGCCCGGCGATGACCGCGAAAGACTGATTGAGCGCGCGGACGCTTGCCTCTATGCAGCCAAACGCAACGGCCGCAATCGGGTGATCTGTGAAGCCGATCCCGAATTCTCGCCGACAGACCGCATTCAGGTCGCTTAACGCTTTTTCGCGGTAGCCCGTGTCGGGCTTATCTTCTTGCCCTTAGTCATTCTCTTTGCAGCTTTCGCCGGCGCTTTCTTTCCTGCGGACGGCTTTGCTTTGCTCGTTCTGGCCTTGGCTGGGACGGGCTTCGCAGCCTGCTTGGTTGTCCGTTTTTTTGCCCCGGACTTCTTCGCCGCAGCCCGTTTCGCCGCGCCCACGGCCTCGCGCGCCCACGCAGCCAGTTCTTCAGGATCGTCGTAGAGCCGCTCCGGCAAATGCCGATACGATTTCACCACGACCGTCTTGTTTCTGGTTTCGTACTGGAACGGCTTGGCGCCCTCGGCTTCGTAGCGAGGGATTGTCAGATCATCGACTCTGAAGATGACACCTGCGCGCAACGCCATGGCGAAGTTCACGCCATCAGCAACGATGCCATAGCCGCTGAACATCCGCCGCAGCACGACGGGTCCGAATTCCGAAAAAAGGTCGATGAGATAGTCGCGGTCCATCGCGTATTCCGCAAAAGCATGCCCTCGGGCTAGACCCGAGGGTGGGTACCGGTTTTGCGACCAGAATACGCGAAACTAAAAAAGCCGGACCGGATCGATCAGCCGTCGATTTTCGCGGCGGTCAACTGAACCGACTCGCCGCAACCGCAGGCGCTGACCTGATTGGGATTATTGAAGATGAATTGCGCCTGCATCTTGTCGGCCTTGTAGTCCATCTCGGTGCCGAGCAGGAACAGAACAGCCTTCGGATCGACGAGCACCTTCACGCCCTTGTCCTCGACCACTTCGTCGGTCGGACGTACCTCGTGGGCATACTCGACGGTGTAGGACTGGCCCGCGCAGCCGCCATTCTTGATGCCGACGCGAAGGCCGACGATCTCGGAGTCGGCACGCGCCGACAGTTCCTTGACGCGCGACGCCGCAGCGTCCGTCAACCGCATGACCTGCGGACGGGGGCGAACGGCCGGCTTAGCGGCGGGTGTCGGAGTGCTTGGCGTCATACCGGTCATTTGGTCATTTCCCGCGGCGATTCAATGCCGCCTTCAGATTACATGCCGAGTCGGTAACGATCTTCAAATCACCACATGTTGAGGACGAGGCGAGCCTCGTCTGACATCCGGTCCGGGGTCCAGGTCGGCTCCCAGACAACGGCGACGCTGACAGGGCCGACACCAGCGACACTGGCCACGGCGTTCTCCACCATGGTCGGCAGTTCGCCCGCAGCCGGGCAATTCGGCGTCGTCAGCGTCATCTGTACGTCCACGGAGCGGTCGTCCTTGATGTCGACCTTGTAGATCAGGCCAAGTTCGTAGATGTCCGCCGGGATTTCAGGGTCGAACACGGTCTTCAGCGCGGCCACGATGTCGATGCCGAGCCGCTCGGTTTCCTCGGGAGGAAGCGCCGACTGGGTATCGAATTTCAGGGCCGCCGGTTCGGCCGTCTGGATGGTGTCGTTCATGAGAATAGCTCCCGCGCCTTGATAAGCGCCTGCGCCAACTGATCGACTTCAGCGCGCGTGTTATACATGCCAAATGAGGCACGGCACGTCGCCGTCACGTTGAATCGCTCCAGAAGCGGCATGACGCAATGGGTGCCTGCCCGGACAGCGATGCCGCCACGGTCGATGACCGTCGCTACATCATGTGGGTGCGCGCCCGTCATTTCGAAAGAGATGACCGGCCCCTTGCCCTTCGCCGTGCCGATGATGCGGAGCGAATTGATCTCGCGCAGCCGGTCGGTCGCGTAGGTCAGCAGATCGTGTTCGTGCTTCGCGATACGGTCCTTGCCGATCGAATTCACATAGTCGATCGCGGCACCTAGCCCAATCGACTCGACAATGGCCGGTGTTCCGGCCTCGAACTTGTGCGGCGGATCGCCGTAGGTGACCCAGTCCTTCGCAACCTCGCGGATCATCTCGCCGCCGCCGTTGTAAGGGCGCATCGCAACAAGGTGATCGTACTTTGCGTACAGCACGCCGATCCCTGTCGGGCCATAGAGCTTGTGACCGGTGAAGATATAGAAATCGCAATCGATGTCCTGCACGTCGATGGCCATATGAACGGCCGCCTGGCTGCCGTCGACCAGAACCGGAATGCCGCGCGCATGCGCGAGCTTCACGACGTCCTTGACCGGCACGATAGTGCCGAGCGCGTTCGACATCTGCGTAATGGCGACGAGTTTGGTCTTCGCCGTCAGCAGCTTCTCAAACTCGTCGATCAGGAAGTTGCCTTCGTCATCGACCGGCGCCCACTTGATGACCGCCCCGTGCCGCTCACGCAGGAAATGCCACGGCACGATGTTCGAGTGATGCTCCATGATCGAGAGCACGATCTCATCACCGGCCTTGATGTTCGGCTCACCCCATGACGACGCCACGAGATTGATTGCCTCGGTGGCATTGCGCGTGAAGATGATTTCTTCATTGCGCTTCGCGTTCAGGAACTGCGCGACTTTGGTGCGCCCGCCCTCATAGGCATCCGTCGCCGCGTTAGCCAGATAATGCAGGCCGCGATGAACATTGGCGTACTCGGACTTGTACGCCTCCATCATGCGGTCGAGCACAGCATTCGGCTTCTGCGCCGAGGCCGCGTTGTCGAGGTACACCAGCGGCTTGCCATAGACTTTCAGCGCGAGCGCCGGAAAGTCCTGCCGGACGCGCTCCACATCATATGAACCATTGGCAACTGCCGGATGCATGATCAGCCTCGCGTCGCCAGCCATCGCTCGGCAGCGGCGGTCGCGAAGTCGCGAAGATTGTCATCCACGATCGACTCGATAGCCTCGCCGACGAACGCTGCGATCAGAAGTGCCTGCGCTTCCTTCTCGGGCAAGCCGCGCGCGCGCAGGTAGAACAACAGGCTCTCGTCCAGTGCTCCCGTGGTCGCGCCGTGACCGCAGGTCACATCGTCCGCGAAGATTTCAAGCTCCGGCTTGTTAGATGCTTCGGCCTCGTCCGACAGCAATAGAGCACGGGTCATCATCTTGCCGGCGGTCTTCTGCGCGTCCGGGCGCACGATGATGCGGCCCTGAAACACCGAATGTGCGCGATCATCGAGAACCGCGCGGAATACTTCGCGGCTCGCGCAGTGCGGCACCGCATGATCGACCACCAGCGTGGTGTCGCCATGCCGGCGTGCACCGAGCAGATTGACGCCGTTGGTGGTGAGTTCGCTGCCTTCGCCGGCGAACGTAAGGAAGCCCTGATAACGGCTAACGTTGCCGCCATGCGTCAGGTTAAACGTATTCAGCTTCGCCTTCGCGCCGATCGTGAATATCCCGGTTGCGATGTGAGCGGCGTCGAGTGCCTCTTCCATCAGGCGGACGTGCTGAAGCTCAGCGCCGTCACCAATCCAGATCACGACGGAATCGTGGGTCTGGTAGGACGCAGCACCTTCCGCAGCAACGAAGCTCTCGACGAATGTCGCGCGTGCACCCTTCCCGATCTTCAGTAACGAGCGCGTGACAAGCGACGTGCCTGAATCGGTCGCCACATGAACGATGTGAATCGGCTTAGCAAGCGTAGCGCCTTCGGCCACGTCGATCACGACGCCATCCGTCGCCAGCGCTGCGTTCAGCGAAATCATCGCATCCGACGCAACGCTGGTCTTCAGCAGATCCGCGCGCACCTTGTTGTCATTGTCCTCGAGAACTTCGCGCAACGTCCTGACATGGACGCCCGCTTCGAGTGCGGACACATCCGACAGCTGAGGCGCAAACACACCGTCCACGAGCACCAGCTTCTGAGTGCCATCGATGCCGAGCGACTTGATCGCTTTCGCAGCGCGCGCAAGGTCTGCCTGATCCGGCGCAGGGGCCAGCGGTGCAACCTCGCGCAGCAACGCGCGCAGGTCGGTATACTTCCATTCCTCGATGCGCCGATGCGGCAAGCCGCGACGCGCAAAGTCGTCGAAAGCATTCTGCCGGACTTCAGCGACGATACCCGAACCGGGCAAACGGCTTCGCGCCGCGGCGAACAACTCGCCGAGCGCATGCTCCGTCGTGGGTTTAATCAATGCAACATTCATAATGGACCCGCTTACGCTGCCTTGTCTTCGAACTGGGCGTAACCGGACTTCTCCAGTTCCAGCGCCAATTCCTTGCCGCCGCTCTTGACGACGCGGCCCTTCGACATGACGTGGACGAAATCCGGCACGATGTAGTTCAGCAGCCGCTGATAGTGCGTGATGACGACCATCGCGCGATCCTTCGAGCGCAGCGCATTGACGCCGTCCGCCGCGACGCGCAGCGCGTCGATGTCGAGACCGGAATCCATTTCGTCGAGGATGCAAAGGCTCGGCTGGAACAGCGCCATCTGCAAAATCTCGTTGCGCTTCTTCTCGCCGCCTGAGAATCCCACGTTGACGCCGCGCTTCAGCATATCCATCGGAATGTTGAGCGAGTCCGCGACGGAGCGAACCTTCTTCAGGAAGTCCGGCACCAGAAGTTCGGCTTCACCGCGCGCCTTGCGCTGGGCATTCAACGCCGTGCGCAGGAAGTTCATGGTGGTGACGCCGGGAATCTCGACCGGATACTGGAACGCGAGGAATACGCCCTTGGCGGCGCGCTCATCCGGCGCCATCTCCAAAACGTCTTCGCCCTTGAAAAGGATTTCGCCGGCGGTCACGTCATAACCCGGCTTGCCGGCGATGACATGGCTCAGCGTCGATTTGCCGGAACCGTTCGGCCCCATGATCGCATGGACTTCACCCTGATTCACGGTGAGGTCGAGACCATGCAGAATCTCGTTATCTTCCACCTGAACCTTGAGGCCTTTGACTTGCAGTAACGCGGTCATCCAACACTTCCTTCCAGCGAGATCGAGATCAGCTTCTGAGCCTCGACCGCAAATTCCATCGGCAATTGCTGCAGCACGTCCTTGACGAAGCCGTTGACGACGAGCGCCACGGCTTCTTCCTGCGACAGGCCGCGTTGCACGCAATAGAACAACATGTCTTCGGAAATCTTCGACGTGGTCGCTTCGTGCTCGAACAGCGTCGATGAGTTCTTCGCTTCGATGTACGGCACGGTGTGCGCGCCGCACTTGTCGCCGATCAGCAGCGAATCGCACGCGGTGAAGTTGCGCGCGTTCGTTGCCTTCTTGTGAGCGGTGACGAGGCCGCGATAGGTGTTCTGCGACACGCCGGCGGCGATGCCCTTCGAGATGATGCGGCTGGTGGTGTTCTTGCCCAGATGAATCATCTTGGTGCCGGAATCGACCTGCTGGTAGCCGTTCGAAATCGCGATCGAGTAAAACTCGCCGCGCGAATTGTCGCCGCGCAGGATGCAGCTCGGATACTTCCAGGTGATTGCTGAGCCGGTCTCGACCTGCGTCCACGAAATCTTGGAGTTCTTGCCGCGGCAGTCGCCACGCTTGGTGACGAAGTTGTAGATGCCGCCCTTGCCTTCCGAATTGCCCGGATACCAGTTCTGCACCGTCGAGTATTTGATCTCGGCGTCATCATGGGTGACGAGTTCTACCACAGCGGCATGCAACTGGTTCTCGTCGCGCTGAGGCGCGGTGCAGCCTTCGAGATAGCTGACGTAGGAGCCCTTGTCGGCGATGATCAGCGTGCGCTCGAACTGGCCGGTGTTGCGCTCGTTGATGCGGAAGTAGGTCGACAGCTCCATCGGGCATTTCACGCCCGGCGGCACGTAGACGAACGAACCGTCGGAGAACACCGCGGAGTTCAGCGTCGCGAAATAGTTGTCCGTGGTCGGCACCACGGTGCCGAGATATTTCTTTACGAGATCGGGATGCTCGCGGATCGCTTCCGAGATCGGCATGAAGATCACGCCGGCCTGCTTCAACTCGGCCTGGAAAGTTGTTGCAACCGACACCGAGTCAAACACGGCATCGACGGCCACGCGGCGCTCGCCTTCGGGGCGAACAACGCCTGCGAGCATCTCCTGCTCGCGCAGCGGAATGCCAAGCTTCTCGTAGGTCCTGAGAATCTCCGGATCGACCTCATCGAGCGAGGCCAGCGCGTTCTTCTTCGGCGCGGAATAATAATAGAGATCCTGATAGTCGATCTTCGGATAATCGACACGAGCCCAGGTCGGCTCTTCCATCGTCAGCCAGCGGCGATACGCTTCAAGACGCCATTCCAGCATCCATTCCGGTTCGTTCTTCTTCGCAGAGATGAATCGGACGGTGTCTTCGGAAAGCCCTTTCGGGGCCTTCTCGGATTCAATGATGGTTTCGAATCCATAACGATATTGATCGACGTCGATCTGGCGAACCCGATCGACCGTCTCTTGTACGGCCGGCATCTTATCCTCCGCTCGCGGTTTCAAGGACCGCGGTGGACCACTTAAGTTGTACCAAGCATGAACACACGCAATGCGTGAAGGTTAGAACCGTTCAAGCCCGATTGCATGCGCTTTACCTAATACACCTGAGAGCTTTATCCAAGCCTCAAGACACTTATCTATGTGCGCTTCCGTGGTGTCCCAGCCCAGACTGAGGCGAATGGCTCCTTGAAGGAGCGCCGGATCGGCCTTCATCGCCTGCAGCACATGGGAGGGCTGGACCTTGCCCGAGGAGCAGGCAGACCCCGACGACACCGCAATGCCCTCCAGATCGAAGCCGATCACGGCGGTTTCCGCCTTCAGGCCCGGAGCCGAAACCAACGTGGTGTTGGGTAGCCTCGATACGGCGTCCGAGAAGATTACGGTGCCGGGATGGTTCCTGAGGCCGGTTTCAAGCCGGGCCTGAAGGGACTTCATCCGCAGCGCGTCGTCGTCCATCGACGCCATGGCGGCCCTCACGGCGGCTCCAAATCCCGCAATTCCGGCAACATTCTCGGTTCCTGCCCGCCGGCCCTGTTCCTGGCCACCGCCCGTTACCAGCGCGTGCAGGCCTTCGAGCCCGGTAGCAACAGCGACAGCTCCGATACCTTTGGGACCGCCGACCTTGTGCGCAGAAACCGTGAGAATATCCGCCCCGAGAGCTTTGATATTGATCGGTATTTTGGCCAACGCCTGGACTGCATCCACGTGCAGCACGCCTCCAGCCACATGAACCAGCGCAGCCACCTCGGGAACTGGCTGGATCGCCCCGGTTTCATTGTTCGCCAACATCACTGAGACAAGAGCCGGAGGACCGCTTGCCAGCAGGCGCGTGAGGCCGGTCAAATCGACTACGCCCGAGGACAGCACGGGCGCAATCTCGACCGCGCCCTGTGCGAATCGCCCGCCCGCAAGCACTGACGGGTGCTCGATCGCCGAGACGATCAGCCGCTTCACCGGTTCCCCGCCGCTTCTGTGCAACCCTGGCGCCAGCGCCAGCGCGTTCGCTTCTGTGCCTCCCGATGTGAAAATGACGTTCCGCAGATCCGCGCCGACAGCTTCGGCGACAGCCGCACGCGCATCCTCGATAAGCCTTCGGGCGGCCCGGCCCTCGCTGTGCACCGACGAAGGATTGCCGCTGACATCGAACGTAGCTGCCATCGCCGCGCGAGATTCCGGCCGCAGCGGCGTCGTTGCATTCCAGTCGAGATAGACGCGGTCACGCATGATGTCTGAGAATCCAGTCTGATCTGCAGGGCGCTTTACCCGACAATTGCATGAAAATAATCAGCAATCTGGGGCCCCTAGATAGCCCCTGCAGGCTCAATATGCTTGCTTTTTGCCCCTTGCCCCATGCTAGAACGCGGCACCCGTTCATCGCGCCGTGCCGCGCGCATGACAACACTCGAGAGACACATCGTTTGCATCGGCCAACCGGCCCGCACAACGACGCTTCAAAGGAATTTTGATGCCTGAGGTCATTTTCACCGGCCCTGCTGGCCGTCTTGAAGGCCGATACCACCCGGCGAAGCAGAAGAATGCGCCGATTGCGATGGTGCTGCACCCGCATCCGCAGTTCCAGGGCAACATGAACCACCCGATCGTCTATCAGGTCTATTACGCGTTCGTAGCGCGCGGCTTCTCGGTGCTGCGCTTCAACTTCCGCGGCGTCGGCCGCAGCCAGGGACAATTCGATCACGGCACCGGCGAATTGTCCGATGCCGCATCCGCGCTCGACTGGGCACAGACCATTAATCCCGAAGCGCGCGCTTGCTGGGTTGCCGGGTTCTCGTTCGGCGCATGGATCGGCATGCAGCTTCTGATGCGCCGTCCGGAGGTCGAAGGCTTCATCTCGATCGCGCCGGAGCCCAACCGTTACGACTTTTCGTTCCTCGCGCCCTGCCCCTCGTCCGGCCTGATCGTTCATGGCGACAAGGATATCGTGGCGCCTGCGAAGGACGTCACAACGCTGGTCGAGAAGCTCAAGACACAGAAGGGAATCGTGATTGATCAGCAGGTCATTCCCGGTGCCAACCATTTCTTCGTCGACAAGATGGAGCCACTGATGGAATCGGTGACGTCCTATCTGGACATGCGGCTGGCCAACGTCCGCTAATCGAAACGACTGTTTTCAATGAAAATGGCGCAGACGAAACATCGTCCGCGCCATTTCTATTTTACTGAACCTGCGCCTTTAAGCAGCAGCACGCTGGTCCAGCTGGGAAAGGTAAGACTTGTGCTTCTGCATGAAGGTCCGCAGCAGGGCAGGATATTCGGCGCTCACAGCCGCTACCACTGACGGCCGCTCGCGCAGACTCTTGCGCCAACGCGCAATCTTCGGCTTGTCGGCGAGGATGCCAAAATCGCCGATTTCATCGAACGTATCGAAATAGCGGAACACAGGCGCAAACACCGCATCGACCAGCGAGAACTGGTCGCCGTCGAACCACGGTCCCGCAACAAGCCGCGATTCAAGCCGCGCAAATTTGTCGGCCGCCTGCTTCACCTTGACGTTGAACGTCGCCTCGTCGATAGCCGTTTCCAGTCCCCATATGTCCGCCAGCACGGCTGAACCGAACTCGATCCACGCGCGATGTTCGGCGCGGGTCAGCGGATCCTTCGGATGCAGCGGCTTGGGCTGGGTTTCCTCGAGATATTCGAGAATGACCGCGGATTCGAAAACGACTTTGTCGCCGACCTGAAGCACCGGCACCTTGCCGAGCGGCGAAATCTTCAAAAACCAGTCGGGCTTGTTGTCGAGATCGATGTCGATCCGCTCGAACGGCACGCCTTTCTCCGTCAGAGAAATCACCGCACGCTGAACATAGGGGCAGAGCTTGTGGCTGATGAGCTTGAGTTTCTCGCTCATGGCGTTCTTCTCCACTGATGCGAGCACGGTGGCGGGCGATCACTTTCCACATTCGACGCCGTATGACGCACGTAGCGCCACACGCCGTCGCGAATAATTTGAATTGCGAGAATAAGTTCGGCGACCAGCATCGGGGCTCCTTCCATGCATCTGCATGTAAGTAAATGCTGGCGCATGGAGTCTGTCAAGGTCCATGCAGGTGCATGAAGTCACGGTTTCGCGAGGACGCCACCCGTCAGTGGCGCTGGCACGCCGGTCGTTCCCGGAAATGTCAGCGGCAATCCTTTGAGGCTGCGGACGGCCATGTAGGCAAAGGCCTGGGCCTCAACCGCATCGCCCGACCAGCCCAGATCGGTGCCACGCATCACGGACGCGGGCGCCACGCGCTCGCCCAGCATCTGCATCAAGGTCGGATTGCTTGCGCCACCGCCAACCACGATCCAGTTTGTGGGTAGCTTCGGCAATGCAGGCACAATCATCGCGATCGAAGCCGCGGTAAATGCCGTCAGGGTAGCCGCACCATCCTCCGTGCTCATGTCATCAACAGTCAGCGCCGCGAAATCATTGCGATCGAGTGATTTCGGCGGTGGCGCTGTGAAGAAGGGGCGGCTCAATGCGCGCGCGATCCAGTCCTGATCGGCATACCCTCTAGCCGCCGTGCGCCCATCGCGATCCACCGCCTCGCCGCTCCTGCGCAGCATGAAGTCATCAAGCAGCGCATTGCCGGGGCCAGTGTCGCAGGCGATCAATGTCTCGCCGTCGATGTAGGTGATGTTGGCGACGCCGCCGATGTTTACAACCATCGCCGGTCCTGTGCGATTCAACAGCCGCGCCAGCGCGCGATGATATACCGGTACCAACGGCGCGCCCTGCCCGCCTGCGGCGACGTCGGCGGCGCGCAAGTCGAACACCACCGGCATGCCGAGTGCCTTGGTCAGCGCATGACCGTCGCCGATCTGCACCGTCAGTCTCCGGTCCGGACGATGCAGGACAGTCTGGCCGTGGAAACCAACCACGTCGATATCGTCGCGGGAGAGCGCATTTGTTTGCAGGAAACCCTCGACCGCCTCCGCATGCGCGCGCGTGACCAATGCCTCCGCGTCCTTCAGAGCACCGGGACGTGCACCGCGTTCGGTGACAGACACTGCATCGGCAAGCGCTTTGCGCAGCAGATCACGCTCGCTATCGCTATAGGCGCGATAAGAGGTCGGACCGAACGTCCCGATACGCTCGCCATCCGTCTCGATCAGCGCGACATCGACGCCATCGAGCGATGTCCCGCTCATCAGCCCAATCGCCTTCAGCAAGGGCCTCTCCTTCGAGCCAAAATGCTCTCATTCATCGCATTTGTGCGTATTCTGGCCGCAAAACCCGAATACCCGCTTGGTTGAATCCGACGCCGGACCTGATACACCACAGGCCCAAACAAAACGCTAAATAGCTCAATCGTCAAAGAGTGCCTCCATGAGCGCCTACAAGTCCGATTTCCTCAATGTCCTTCAGAGCCGCGGTTTCATCCACCAGATGTCGGATGCCGCCGGTCTTGATGCCCTTGCCGACAAGGGCGATGTGACAGCCTACATCGGATACGATTGCACGGCCTCGTCCCTGCATGTCGGGCACCTGCTGTCGATCATGATGCTGCACTGGCTCCAGCAGTCCGGCAACAAGCCGATCGTGCTCATGGGCGGCGGCACCACCCGGGTCGGCGACCCATCCGGCCGCGACGAGACGCGTAAGCTGCTGACTTACGAGCAGATCGACGCCAACAAAGAAAGCATCAAGGGAACCTTCACGAAGCTGATCCGGTTCGGCACGGGTAAAACCGATGCCGCGATGGCCGACAATGCAGAGTGGCTCACGGCGCTCAACTACATCGAGATGCTCCGTGACGTTGGCCGGCACTTCTCGATCAACCGCATGCTGACCATGGACTCGGTAAAGATGCGGCTCGAGCGCGAGCAGGAACTGTCCTTCATCGAATTCAACTACATGATCCTGCAGTCCTACGACTTCGTCGAACTGTCGCGGCGCTACGGCTGCAACCTGCAGATGGGCGGCTCCGACCAGTGGGGTAACATCGTCAACGGCATCGATCTCGGCCGCCGCATGGGGACGCATCAGCTTTACGCACTAACATGTCCGCTGCTGACGACCTCCTCGGGCGCGAAGATGGGCAAGACCGCTGCCGGCGCGGTCTGGCTGAATGCAGACCTGCTCAGCAACTACGACTACTGGCAGTTCTGGCGCAATACCGAGGACGCGGACGTTGAGCGCTTCCTGAAGCTGTTCACGCTCCTGCCGATGGATGAGATCGCGAAGCTCGCGGCACTCAAGGGACAGGACATCAACGAGGCGAAGAAGGTCCTCGCGACCGAAGCGACGGCGCTCATTCGCGGCCGCGAAGCTGCGGATGCAGCATCCGAGACGGCGCGAAAGACCTTCGAGGAAGGCACCATCGCGGGCGATCTTCCGACACTGGAAATCCCTCGGGCCGAACTCGATGCTGGTGCGTCTGTCCTGGGATTGTTCGTCAAGGCCGGCCTCGTGGCATCGAATGGCGAGGCGCGTCGTCAGATCAAGGGCGGCGGCCTTCGTGTCAACGATGCGCCAGTGACCGATGAAAAGATGAACCTGACGCCGAAGGATCTGACGTCGGAAGGCGTGGTGAAGCTCTCGATGGGGCGCAAGAAGCACGTGCTCCTGAAACCCGTCTAGGAAGCGCATCGCTAGCCTTTGGCTAGCCCTGGCGGCGCATAGTCATCATGGTCGCCGACATCGTGGCGACCAGTTTTTCGCGGCCATCCTCAATGGCGAAGGCACGGCCCTCCGCGACAACAAGCGTGCGGCCCGGTTTCACAACGGTTCCGACAAAACGGAACGTCTGGCCCTTGGCAGGTGCCAGCAGATTGATCTTGAATTCGACGGTGAGAATGTCCGCCTGTGCGGGCATCAACGTGTAAGACGCCAGTCCGCATGCAGTATCGAGCGCGGCCGACACGACGCCGCCATGCAAGAAGCCATTCTGTTGCGAGAATTTCGCATCGTACGGCATCCGTAATTCAAGCGCACCCGGTTCGACCTTGGCCAACGTTATTCCGAACGTTCCCAGCGCCGGCTGATTTGCAAACGTCTTCCGCACCCGCACTTCGTAGTCGGGATCCTGAACCTGAAATGCGCTCATTGTTGATTGGGGGTGGCAAAATCCGCAGGCGCGTTCTGCTTTCCGGTGTTGAAGTCAAAGATCTTGCGGAACACGCCGGGCGCCATCGCAGAGATCGGATTGACCCGCAAAACAGGCGCGCCGGGTGTTCCAACAACCTCGTATGTAATGCCGATCAGACCTTCATTGCTGCCGCCGCCGAGGAACAGGCCGACGATCGGAATCTGCCCGAACATGTTGTTCAGGCCATAGAGCGGAACGAAGGTGCCGCTCATCTTCACCTGATTGACGGGATAGTCGATGAGCCCCTCGATGGTCGCACCGATCGTCGGGCCGCGAAGCACGCCGTCCTTCACCCGTAGCTGGCCGCTCTGGCGCGTAAACTCAGCGCGCATACCGGAAAAACCAACGCCCTGCGAATTCACTCCCGGTGCATTGGCGACAGCGCGATCAAGTGCCGCTTCGCCCTTGATCGTGAAATCGCGGACGTTCAGCAGCCCTTCCTGCGGCGATGTATCGGACGTCGGCGGATCGATCGCCAACCACATCTTGCCGCCATTCATCTTTGCGTACGTGTCGGTGAAACGGAAGAATGCGCCTGCGTCGCCGGTCTCGAGATACATCACGTCACGCCCCTGCGCACGTCCACGCAGATCACCAATCACCGGGGTGTCGCGTCCCAGTTTACCGCTGAGCGAGAACGATCTGATAGCACCACCGCGGCGCGTGAGTTTCAGGTCTATGCTGCGAACCGCCTCACCATAAAAACCTGCAAGCGCTCCGAGCTTGGCGTCGATATCGATGTCGAAACTCTTGGATTTTTCCTTGGTGTTCGAATCCCTGCCCGACATCGCGCTCTTGATAAAGCCGCGGCCATCGAACACCTCGCCCCGCATCGTGACCTTCAGCGTCCCGTCAGGTGCGCGCTCGGCCTTTAAACTCGCCTTGTCGCCTTCCGAAGGCGAAAACGTCGGGAAGGACGCATTGACGAGATCGTTCTTGTCATCAACTTCAAGCGAACCCTTGATCTGTGTCCCGTTGCCTTCGACGACAATGTCCTCGAAGCGAGTCCCCTGAGGTTTCTGCACGACGTTGAAGGTCATCTTGGTCGTTTTGCCCGCAACCTTGGTCCAGCCGGGAAGCAAGTTATCGATGCGCGCGGCGGTGAGGTCGGCCTCGACGCCAAAGCGATTGTCGCGATTATCCCCCTCGCCTCCGGCGATCTTGCCAGTCAGCTTGATGGGAATGGCGCCGCTCAGGCTCGATCCCAGATCGACGCCAAGGCGCGCGCGGGCCGCATCGTCAAGGGTTGCCGAAACGCGCACGTCGGCGTCACCCTCGTTGTTCTTGCGATAGTCGAGGGCCGCGGGTTGACCGCCGATCTTGACGTCGCCCTTTACGCGATAACCCTGATTATCGGCGACGACCTTCAGCGAGTTTGCCTCAAGCTTCTGGTTCATCGCGAGTTTGTCGACGGCCAGCGCACCAAGATCGAGGTTGATGGAGTAAGTCGTATCCGCCTTGGTCAGCGCATTCTTCAGAGGCATCGCCAGCGTGACAATCGCGGAGACCGTTCCTTTGCTCGAATTGGGATCGATTGCCGTATCGCCCGCTTCGCGCAACCTCTCCGATTGCAAAACTTCGGCAGCCGCCGGAACCGGGCCATCAATCCGGAAGCGCACCTTGGTCGGTGCAGGTTTCGGCGCAAGATCCGGCACCTCGAACGTCAGGTCGGAAATATTCAACCGTCTGCCGGCCGGCGTATCGACCGCACCTTGCCCGACGTTGATGTTGACCGTGCGTCCGCTGACACGGCCCTTCATGTCGGCATCGCGAACCAACGGCATGTCATCGACTGGCTTGATGGTCAGGCCGCTCGCCAGGAAATTCACCGACAGTCCATCGTCAGGGATCGGCGGGCCGCCGCGGACCAGCGTATGGACCGGCGCATTCACGGCAACATCGAGCCGCTGAACCATTCCACGATCAACCCGCTCGGTGACCCATTCGCGGACTTCGGGCGCAATCAGCACGGGCCAGATGCGCTTCAGCACCGTCACCGGCATCGGCGTCGCAGCCATCCCGAGCGTCAACCGCGCCTCACCCGAATAGTCGAGACTTCCGGAACCCGCGACACCGATCTCGCCGTTGCTGATGTCGCATTGAGTCAAAAGTACGCGCCGGTTTTCGGTATCGAACCGGAGGCGAATGGCGATGCGGTTGAAGATCGAGGGGGCTTCTCCCGCTTCACCGGCCAGCAGAATTGTTCCGCCGCTGAGTCCGAGTTGCCAGCTCGGGATGCTGTCATTGGGTGGCTCGAGATGTGCCAGCAGCGTAATGCGATTGGCGCCGGCGTAAACATGAAACGGCGCCACCATGACGCGGCGGCCTGCATCCCATTCAACGCGCGCATCGGCGTGGTCGATCACCATCGGATAGTCGGGCACGTTGAGATCGACAATCGTGCCCTTGCCCGCAACAATTTCGCCCCGGAAATAGGTGGGCAGCCCGTCACGCCCGATCTCGCCCTTGAACTCGCCGCTGAGCGGCATGTCCGCCGCGTAAGTGAAATCCTTCAAGCGGGCCGCAAGCAGCAGGTTGTTGGTCGGAACCTTGTTGGCGCTGATGTCGATGGACCGCACACCGTTGGATGGCGCACCGACCGCGACCTTGAGCTCCCAGCCGTTCTTTCCTTCTTCGCCGACGCTGAGCGCAACACCGCCGCCCAACGGACGGCGCAAGCTCAGGCTGATGTTCGAGAAGTTGAGGACTCCGCCGTTGCGCTGATCTTCGACCGTCAGCACACCATTGCGCAGTCCGATTTCGTTGAGGCTCTGGCCATCAAGACCGTTGGCGCTGAGACTGTCGAGCCAATCAAGCGCAGCAAGCAGCCCTCCCGTACCGTTCGACGCTGCGGCCGATGTCGCAGGCACTGTCGGTGGCGCGGGCGATGCCTGAAACGGCAAAGGTGTCGGACCGGAAGCGGCCGGCGGTGCGGGTTTGACGGGAACCTTGCCGGTCGCGAGCGGGCTGTTGCTTTGTCCCGTCGATACGATCACACGGCCGTCGGGCGTGATCCGCACCGCAAGTTCGGCGCCCACAAGCCGGAGCGTTTCAGCGCGAAGCCGCCCGGTGAAAAGTGCCATCCCGGAAAGCCGCACTTCTGCTTTCGGCGCGCTCGCAACGATGTTGCGGTCGTGATCCCGTACGACGATGTCGCGCAACCGGACCGCGATCCTGATCCGGCCGGCACGCTCGATCTGCGTGCCTCCAACTTCAACAGTGTGATTGTGTCCAAGATTCTCTTCGATCGCCGATGCCAGCCACGGCGTCATAACGTCGAGATTTACCGGGCCGGCACCAAGCCGCAGCCATAGCGCTCCGAACGCCGCGGCAAAGACGACGCTCATCGACATCAGAACAATCGCGGTCCGTCCGACCCATCGGTTGCCCGCGATCCCTCGGCGCAGCCCGCGAAACCAGTCTGTGACCCGATGAATTCCGATGCTTGGCCTATTGAGGAGTTTGACCGCCCTGTCACACGCAGCAGCGTCATGGTGATTCCATCCGGAATCATCCAAATGCCGGTGCTCGTCTGCAGCCTTCGCAAAGGCTTTCTGGGGCTCTGATCTCGGCATTGCCTCTCGGTAGTAATAGTCAGCCTGCTCGCGCCGCCGGGCGTCAAAGCGTCAAATTGGAGACTCGCTCCGTCGGAGTGCAGCCAGACTAAAGGTCCAGTCTTAGTTTATTGTATTGTCCGTCGTTCGACCGGTGGCCTGAGAGAGTCGAAAATTCAATAAAATGGCTGTCCACCATACTCCGGGGGCGTCAGATTTGCCCAGCTGAAGAAGTTGGCATTAGTGGTCTGGTCGCGGTTCTCGCGAATCCCAAAATACCCCGCTGAAAGCGACGAAAGGAAGGCGTATGTCCAAGAAAACGCGTAAGAAATCGTCCAAATCGGGCCCGGCGGCGGGGGGCGGAAAAACCAAGACCGCCAAGCGGGTTACAACCAGGGCCGCGGCCTCATCCGCCGCCGGTAAATCTGGCAGAAAAACCACGGCCAAACGGGGGGCGACGAAAGCTGCGGCAACAAAAAGAACATCTGCTGCCAGCACATCTAAGCGCGCCGGCGCTAAGACCGCATTGGCCAGAAAGCCCGCAGCAACCGCAACGAAACGCAAGCCGGTGACCACACCGGTCCGAATGATGGGAACGCTTACAGAGGGCAAACCAGCGCCTGCGTTCTCCTTGCCGCGCGACGGCGGGCAACTCGTGTCGCTGGCGACCTATGCCGGGCGAAAGCTGGTGATCTTCTTCTATCCCCGCGCGAACACACCGGGGTGCACCCTCGAAGCCGTCGCCTTCAGCCGCCTCGCCAATGCTTTCGCGGCAGCCCAGACTGCTGTTCTGGGCGTCTCGGCCGACCCGGTGACCGCGCAGGAAGCGTTTCGCGACAAGCACGAGCTGACCGTCCCCCTTCTGTCGGATGAGACACTCGGGATGCTGAAAGCCTATGGCGTATGGGGCGAAAAATCGATGTACGGCAAGACGTTCATGGGGATTATTCGGACAACGGTTCTGCTCGACGCCAGCGGCAAAGTCGCAAAAGTCTGGCGCAACGTCAGGGTCGATGGCCACGCCGATGAGGTGCTGGCGGCGGCGCAGATCGCCTAGTGCAGGGCACCAAGTATCATCCGACGTTCGCCATAGAACATTCCTGACGCGAACTTCGGATTTTGATACCAGCAATTAAGTACCGTTTTCCGAAAATTAACCATGAAAGGTTCAAATTAGCCTCTGTAAATGAGCCGTTCGGAGCCCGTTCCGGCCGGCGCGGGAGTGCTAATGTCGAACCGTTCCGCCCACTATTCCGATCATCCCAAACATCACGCCCATGAGCATGCAAGGGCGCCGCAGCGGCGCCCGGCGCATCATCGCCCGGATCGCAACGGCTATACGATCGTCCATCACGGCAAGGCGGTGCGGTTTGGGCCGGTCGTGTTCTGGATCGTCGCGGGATCGATCGTCGTCATGGGCGCGTGGTCCGCTGCGACGGCAACCTACTTCGCTTTCCGCGACGACGTGCTGACGCGCCTGATCGCCCGCCAGGCCGAGATGCAGTACGCCTACGAAGACCGCATCGCGGAACTTCGCGCGCGCGTCGATCGCACCACCAGCCGCCAGTTGCTCGATCAGGAGCAATACGATCAGAAGCTCAACCAGATCATGCGGCGGCAGGCGCTGCTTGAATCGCGCGCCGCGGCACTCAACGCCATGCCTGACAGCACCCCCACCGGCTCGATCAAGCCGACCTCGCGCGGGCCACAGTCGACCGACGCCGGCGCGACGACAGGAATGCCCAAGCCGTCGCCGATCAACGACACCGTGATCTTCGTCACGCCGCCGGATCGCGAAGCCCGGCTTGAATCGCGGACGCCAGCAGTCGCCCAGCCGCGCACGGAATTCGCGAAAGCTCAGGGCGTCGACAGCGTCTTGTCAAACCTGCAGACAGCGCTCGACAAGGTCGAGGGTCGCCAGACGGCCACACTCAGTTCCGTCGAAGGCAGTTACGAGTCGCGGATGCGCCGGATGCGCGGCGTAATCACCGATCTCGGCCTCGATATGGCCCAACTGGAAGCTGCCACCCCGAAAGGCGGCGTGGGCGGACCGTTCGTGCCCGCAAAGCCCGGGTCGGATGCCGGCGCGTTCGAGCGGCAACTCTACCGTATCAACCTTACCCGCGCGCAGGTGGACCGGCTGACGCGCACGTTGTCGCTGGTGCCCTACCGGAAGCCGGTGGTGGGCAACGTCGAATTCTCGTCCGGCTTTGGCGTGCGCAGCGATCCGTTCCTCGGCCGCCCGGCGATGCACACCGGCCTCGATTTCCGCGGCTCGACCGGCGATCCGGTGCGCGCCACCGCGAGCGGCAAAATCGTCACTGCGGCGTGGAGCGGCGGTTACGGCCGCTTGGTGGAGATCGATCACGGCAACGGCCTGTCGACGCGCTATGGGCATCTGTCGGAGATCAACGTCAAAGTCGGCCAGCATGTCACGATCGGCCATGTGATCGGCGCGGTCGGCTCGACGGGCCGGTCAACGGGCCCTCACCTTCATTATGAAACGCGCATCGACGGCGATGCGGTGGATCCGCAGAAATTCCTTCGCGCCGGCGTTCGCCTGACTCAAGGGTAGTTTTAGTTCAGGCGATTCCCGACCGGCGGAACAGGCGAAAGACGCGCCCGTCCATCACCAGCAGCGCGCTCGCGATAACGAGCGCGCCAACGATCTCACGAGCTTCGATCCTCTCGTCCAGGAAAAAATAACCGAGTAGAATCGCGCTGACGGGAACAAGAAGCGTCACCAGCATCACGTTGCTCGCGCCGGAGCGCGTGACGATCTGAAAGAACAAAATAAACGCCAGCGCGGTGGAGAGTGACGCAATACCGAGTATGGCCAGCCATGTAACCAACCCCGGCATCTGCAACTGCCAGGGGCGATCGAAGATGCTCGCCAGAACGACCATCATCAGGCTCGCCGAGATCAGTTGAAACGTTGCGGCCCCGATGGGCGGAGTGCCGGCCAGCTTCCGCGTTGCCCACAGCGCGGAGAACCCGAAACTGATCGTGGCCCCAAGGCAGAGCGCGATGCCGATGCTCTGGTTCGAACTGATGTCAAAGTCATACCCTTTCAGGATGATGACGCCGCACAGGCCGAGCAGCACGCCCGCAACGCGCCTGAGGATGAGCTTCTCCTCCCCGAACGCCGCTGCGACCAGAACGGTGAAAACCGGTGTCGTGGCATTCACGACTGCAGCCGTACCGCCCGGAATATAGGTCTGCGCCATGACGATCAGCGAAAACGGGATGACGTTGTTGATGAGCGCCATCACCGCAAAGGGGCGCCATCCCGCGGCACCGGCTGGAAACCGGACTCCATTGACCCAGAGCAGCGGCAGCAGGATCAACGTCGCAATCGACAGCCGCAGGAATACCAGCGTCAGCGGCGGCAATTCCTTCAGCGCCACGCCGGTAAAGAAGAACGTGCCGCCCCAGAGAACCGACAGCAGAACAAGCCGCGACCAATCGCGCTCATCCATCCGCAGTTCAGTGTCGGGAAGTCTCTCTTGCACGATCGTCATGGCGCAAGGAATACGCGGCGCTCGGGCGCAAAACCACCCGCTTCCCGGCAACCCGGTTCTGCGTCTGGAGCGTTTTCAAGCGAGGTGGACACCGGCTCGCGTAAAGAAAACGCGACACATCAAGGACTCTAGTCGACGTCCTCGATCGCGCCCGGCGTGGTGCCGAATGCCTTCTGCGCCAATGTCGCCGCCATGAAATCATCGAGATCGCCGTCGAGCACGCCCGACGTATCGGACGTCTGCACACCGGTGCGCAGATCCTTCACCATCTGATACGGCTGCAACACATAGGACCTGATCTGATGCCCCCAGCCGATGTCGGTCTTGGCGGCCTGGTCGGCAGCAGCTTTCTCTTCGCGCTTCTTCAGTTCAATTTCATAAAGGCGCGCGCGCAGCATGTCCCAGGCCTGCGCCTTGTTCTTATGCTGTGAGCGGCCGGCCTGACAGACCACTGCGACGCCGGTCGGAATATGCGTCAATCGCACCGCGGATTCGGTCTTGTTGACGTGCTGGCCGCCAGCGCCACCCGAACGCATGGTGTCGACGCGAACATCGGACTCCGCGATATCGATCTTGATCGAATTATCGACGACCGGGAAAATCGCCACGCTCGAAAACGACGTGTGCCGGCGCGCGTTCGAATCGTAAGGCGATATCCGCACCAGCCGGTGCACCCCCGCCTCCGTCTTCAGCCAGCCATAGGCATTGTGGCCGCTGATCTGGACCGTCGCGGACTTGATGCCGGCTTCTTCGCCCTGCGTTTCTTCCAGATACTCGACCTTGAAGCCGCGCTTTTCCGCCCAGCGCGTATACATGCGCAGCAGCATCGAGGCCCAGTCCTGGCTCTCCGTGCCGCCTGCACCGGCATGGACTTCAAGGTAGGAATTGAATTTGTCCGCTTCGCCGGACAGCAGCGCTTCCAGCTCCTGACGCGCGACGTCCTTCTTCAGAGCCTTGAGCGCGTTCTCCGCTTCAAGAACGACGCCCTCGTCGTTCTCGGATTCGCCAAGCTCAATCATGCCGATCTGGTCTTCGAGCTCACGCTCGACCTTGCCAATACCGGTGAGCTGCCCCTCAAGCGCGGTCCGCTCCTGCATCAGCTTCTGGGCTTTCTGCGGATCGTTCCAGAGATTGGGGTCTTCAGCGAGGGCGTTCAGTTCGGCGAGGCGCGCCGTGGCAGCATCGACGTCAAAGATGCCTCCTCAGCAGCCCGACTGACTGCTTGATCTCTTCGACTAACCGTTCGATTTCGGGGCGCATGACAATTCCAGCTTGCGGCTGAGCCGCGATTCAAGGATGTGAGGGATGTAACGGCTGACGGCGGCCAGCGCAACTTGACGCGTTGCGCTAATAGAGGCCGCCGGTGCCTGGTCGGAAGATCGCGCGGTCAGCGTCCGGAGAAATGCCCGGCGAGCGCCCATCAGCATCAGCCACGCCGATAACCGAGTAGTTGTCGGGCGGCGCCGTGCCGGGCTTGAAGGCCTCGAGGATGGTCCTGCCGCCGTCGCCCGGTCCTGCGCGCATGCCGGACTTGGCATCCACACGGATCAGCTTGATTCCGGCCGGCACGCGGAACGGAACCGCCGGCTTGTCGGCAAGCGCGAGCTTCATGAAGTCTTTGACAACCGGCGCGGCCAGATGACCGCCGGTACCACCTCTGCCGAGATTCCTTGGCTTGTCGTAGCCGACGTACACACCGACCACGAGATCGGGCGAAAAGCCGATAAACCAGGCGTCCTTTTCGTCGTTGGTCGTACCGGTCTTGCCAGCAATCGGCTTGCCAACCTCACGCAAGATGGTTGCCGTGCCGCTTTGAACGACGCCTTCCATCATGGACGTGATCTGATAGGCGGTCATGGAATCCAGCACCTGCTCGCGGCGGTCGACCAGTGACGGTTCCGGCTGATTCTTCCAGCCATCCGGCGCGTCGCAGCCCCTGCACTCACGTTGATCGTGCTTGAAGATGGTGTGACCGTAGCGATCCTGAATACGATCGATCAGCGTCGGCTTCACCCGCTTGCCGCCGTTGGCGAACATCGAATAGGCGGTGACCATTCGCATCACGGTCGTCTCGCCCGCTCCGAGCGCGTAGGACAGATAGTTCGGCAGTTCATCGTAAATGCCGAAGCGTTTGGCGTATTCGCCAATCAGCGGCATGCCGACATCCTGCGCGAGGCGCACCGTCACCGTATTCAGCGACCTAGTAAGCGCGTTCCGCAGCGTGGTCGGTCCGTAATACTTGCCGGTCGAGTAGTTTTCCGGGCGCCACACACCGGCCCCCTGCCCCTGATCGATTTCGATCGGCGCGTCCACGACAACCGTTGACGGCGTGTAACCGTTGTCCATCGCGGTCGAGTACACGATCGGCTTGAAGGACGAACCCGGCTGACGATAGGCCTGCGTCGCTCGGTTGAACTGACTCTGGTCGAACGAGAAACCACCGACCATGGCGACGACGCGGCCGGTCCACGGATCCATGGCGACCATCGCACCGGAGACTTCCGGTGTCTGACGGAGCCGGTACTGCCCCTCGACCTTGTTGCCGTCCTTGTCCAGCAGCGGATCGACGTAGATCACGTCGCCTGGTGCGAGCACCTGCGTCACAGCGGTCGGCGTCTTGAACCGTGTCGGACCTGCCGCCGCCTTCGCCCACCTCACGCCGTCCAGCGAAATCAAACCTGTTTCGCGCGTCTTGGAGACCGCGCCGCCAAGCTCACGCCCGGGCTGAAAGCCGATACGCGCCGACTGGTCGCTGGTCTCGAGCACCACCACCATGCGCCACGGCGAGATGTCGGACAGAGATTTGACCTCGGCGAGTTTCACGCCCCAATCGCCGCCGAGATCAATTTTATGCGGGGCGCCACGCCAGCCCTGGGCCTCGTCGAATTTGACCAGCCCGGCCACCATCGACTTGCGCGCCATGATCTGAAGTTTGGGATCGAGCGAGGTGCGCACCGAAAGGCCACCTTCATAGAGCTTCTTCTCGCCGTAACGCTCGAAGATGTCGCGGCGGACTTCTTCCGCAAAGTACTCGCCAGCGAAAATGTGTGCCGCGTTGGAGCGCGACGTCACGATCATTGGCTCCTTGCGGGCAGCGACAGCATCGGCCTGCTTGATCCAGCCGTTCTCAACCAACCGGTCGATGACGTAGTTTCGGCGTTCGATGGCACGATCACGGTTGCGGACTGGATGGAGGCTCGACGGCGCCTTCGGCAACGCCGCCAGATACGCGGCTTCCGCGATGGTGAGTTCGTTCACTGACTTGTCGAAATAGACCAGCGACGCCGCAGCAATGCCGTAAGCGCTCAAGCCGAGATAGATTTCATTGAGATAAAGTTCGAGAATCTTGTCTTTGGTGTAGGTGCGCTCGATGCGCATCGCCAACAGCGCTTCCTTGATCTTGCGATCGAAGGAAACTTCGTTGGTCAGCAGGAAGTTTTTCGCAACCTGCTGGGTGATCGTGGACGCCCCCTGCGGGCGGCGGTTGGAGCCGTAGTTCTGCGCGTAGAGCACTGCGGCGCGGGCCATGCCCATAAAATCGATGCCGCCGTGTTCGTAGAAGTTTTTGTCTTCCGCCGCGAGGAACGCGTTGATAACCGGTTTCGGGATCGCCTGGATCGGCAGGTAAAGCCGGCGCTCCTTGGAGTATTCGCCGAGCAACGATCCGTCAGCGGCATGGACGCGCGTCATCACCGCCGGCTCGTAGTCCTGCAACTGGGAATAGTCAGGCAGATCCTTTGAGAAGTGCCAGATCAATCCCGCTGCGGCGGCGACGCCGACGAGGAACACGATCGTTCCGGCAGCGAACAGAAAGCCCATGAACCGCAAGAGCAAGCGCATCGTCAGTATCCGTCCTTAAGCGTCTGGCGCGATCACCCGCGGCAAACGACCGGGCTTCCGAACCGAACTATACCATTCGCCATTCGCGCGTGGATCGATTCTGGTCTCTTCCCAACCCAAATTTCTATAGAGCCGCCGCTGTGGCCAAACTAGGGCCTCGGCGACAATTGCCCTGCGAATTCAAGCCGAAGGCACCTATTTCGAAGGACCCGCAGAAATCACGCGCTTTCCGAGAAAGGCATCCACGGCCTGGGCGACGGAACCGACCGTGCGCGACCGCCAGCTTTCGGAGACCAGATGCTGCAGATCGTCCTTGTTGGACACGTAGCCGAGCTCAACCAGCACCGAGGGAACGTCGTGTGCCTTCAGCACCTTGAACCCTGCGGACTTCAGCGGGTGTTTGTGCATGCGGGCGACGGTCTTCATCTCGTTGACGAGAGTCCGGGCAAAGCGGCTTGAAAATGCTCGTGTCTCGCGCTGGGTGAGTTCGATCAGGATATCGGCCACTTCCGCCGGCTCTTCTGTCAGATTAATGCCAGCGATGGCGTCCGCCTTGTTTTCCGCCTCGGCCAGTTTTTCGGCCTCCGCGTCAGAGGCGCGATCCGAGAGTGTGTAGACGGTTGCGCCCTGCGCGTCGCCTTCCCGCTTGGGCAACGCGTCGGCGTGGATCGAGACGAACAACGACGCCATGTTGGTACGGGCGATCTTCACGCGCTCGCCGAGCGGGATGAAGGTGTCGTCATCGCGTGTCATGACGACACGAAATTTGCCGCCCTTCTCGATCCTGTCCCGCAGAGCCTTGGCGAAATCCAGCACGAGCGTCTTTTCAGCCTCGCCGGTCGCCGCCTGAGTTCCGTTATCGACGCCGCCGTGACCGGGATCGATCACGATGACCGGGCGGGAATCGACGGGTTTGCCGGACCCAGTCGCGCCGGTCATTTCAACCGCAGCGCCCGAGGCATCGGCCACGATGGCCGGACGCAGCTGAAGCTTTTCGTCGCCCGCATGCGAAACCTTGAAGGCGGAGCGTTCCACGGCGGCCAGTTCGACAACAAGCCGCGGCGGCTGCCCGTTCGCGGCATCGATGACGTAGGCCTTCTCGATTTTCGCCGGACCGGTCAGGTCGAACACCACGCGCGATCCGCCGGGCATCACGAGACCATAGCGGAACGCGCGGATCAGTCCGCGTCCGGTCGCCCCGGTGCCGGCAGGAAGGTCGAAGGTGACCTGAGGAATGTCCACCACGACGCGATACGGATCGCCGAGCACGAACGCCCGCACATCGACCTTTCGGTCGAGATCGAGAATGAATCGGGTCTGCTTGTTGTCGCCCGCCACGCGCACGCCGGAGGCGACTGGAAAGGCCGACGCAACTACCGGCTGTGGCGACTGAGATTCCACGGCCATGGCGGCGGGAATCACAAGGCACAGCAATGCTGCGGCGCACACCTGAGCAGCAGCCAGCAACGCGCAATATTTCATATGGCTCGTCAACGATTCCGCAGCCTCCGGACACCTCATACCGCAATAGAACCGCACAGTTAACGATGGCTTACCGGGCCAAAGACGATTGCCGCGCTGTGTTGCAGTGCTGTGACGCTTCGCTTGCCAGAAAGCGCCGTTCGACGTATGTATGAGGGGCTGACGGTTTAAACTTACGGTTGTGTCGCGTTCAGCTTCCCGGTGCAGCGCCGGTTCCTCACAATTCAATCAGAGGTTCCAGCGTACCTTCCGACCCTCCACAGCCAGCGCAGTGCGCGGCTGACACGGAGCGGCGGTTACCAGCCCGAGCGGCTACCTCATAACCGGCAACCGCTGCTGCAAGGCAGCGGACATCCAGAACCAGCGCGAACCCGCTGGCGACGTCGGCGGCAGGATACGGCGGCACCTTTGCCGCCCATTGAATTAGACGGGCCGACGCTTGATGCGCCAGACTCTATTGCCGAACGGGATCTGTAATAAAATCCCATCAATGCCAGCATCAATACGACGCGAATCTTTTCCGCGTCGCGTTTCGCTGACGTTGCAATCGGCACGGTGCTTCGGGCGGCGTTTTGGCCTTCCCCTCACCCCCGAATCAGGTGAACCGTTACGTGACCCGGCTACGCGCCTAGCGCTGCCCGCCGAACGTACCGTTCGCCGTCAAGAGCTCAAAAATGCCCAACAAAATGTTGATCGATGCCACCCATCCGGAAGAGACCCGGGTGGTCGTGGTCCGCGGCAATCGCGTCGAGGAATTTGATTTCGAGTCTGCCCAGCGCAAGCAACTGCGCGGCAATATCTATCTCGCCAAGGTCACGCGGGTAGAGCCGTCGCTGCAGGCCGCCTTCATCGAGTACGGCGGCAATCGTCACGGCTTTCTCGCCTTCAGCGAAATCCACCCCGATTATTACCAGATCCCGGTCGCCGATCGTCAGGCCCTGATTGAGGCAGACGAGCGCGCGCATCGCGAAGCCGAGGAAGAATCGGAAAACCGTTCCAACCGCAAACGGTCTCGCCATCGCAGCTCGCGGCGGCGCGGCAGCGGGGAACGCGTGCAGAGCGACATCGTCGAGGGCGCAAGCCCCGAGACTGATGGCCAACCGCAACCGGATACGGCGCAAGTCGGCGATCACGCACCCGACCATCCGCATGATGCGGAGGCCGCTCATCATGAGCATGGTGAACACGACCAGCACGATCATGCCGTCCATCATCACGATGAGCACGGCCATGACGACCACAACCATGACAACCGTAGCCATGGCGATCATGACCACGCCGGACACGCTCATGACCAACACGCACATGAGGCGGAACACGCTGCTGCGCCACTAACCGACGATGCGCCGGCATCTGTCGGTGGCGAAGCGGCGTCGGCTCACGACCATTCTCACGACGACCACGCGCATGACGATCAACCGCATGAGCATCATGCGCATGACGACTCTCATGATGCCGACGCTGCTCCGCACGGTGACGATCATCAGAGCGAACGTCACGCCGACAATACTGACGACGATGCTGACGACGACGAAGACGAAGAGGAAGTCGTCGAGTCGGTCGGTGGCGACGACGTGCTGGAAGAAGTGCCGGAACGCGCCTTCCGCCCGCGCCGTCAGTACAAAATTCAGGAAGTCATCAAGCGCCGCCAGGTGATGCTGGTTCAGGTCGTAAAGGAAGAGCGCGGCAATAAGGGCGCTGCGCTCACGACCTATCTCTCGCTCGCAGGCCGCTACGCGGTGCTGATGCCCAACACCGCGCGTGGCGGCGGCATCAGCCGCAAGATCACCTCGGCGCAGGACCGCAATCGGCTGAAGGACGTGGTGCAGGATCTCGACGTGCCTGAGGGCATGGGGATCATTCTGCGCACCGCCGGTGCTTCGCGCACCAAGCCCGAGATCAAGCGCGACTTCGAATACCTGATCCGGATGTGGGAAACCGTCCGCGACACCACGCTGAAGTCACAGGCCCCCACCCTCGTCTACGAGGAAGGTTCGCTGATCAAGCGCTCGCTGCGCGACCTCTACAACAAGGAAATCGACGAAGTCCTCGTCGCCGGCGAGTCCGGCTTCAACGAGGCGCGCGATTTCATGAAGATGCTGATGCCGACCAATGTGCGGTCGGTGAAACAATATCGCGACGGCCAGCCGTTGTTCTCGCGCATGGGCGTGGAGAGCCAGCTCGACGCGATGTTCTCGCCGACGGTCACTTTGCGATCCGGCGGCTACATCGTCATCAACCAGACCGAAGCGCTGGTCTCCATCGACGTGAACTCGGGCCGCTCGACCCGCGAGCACCACATCGAGGACACTGCGCTCAAGACCAATCTCGAAGCCGCCGAGGAAGTCGCACGGCAGCTCCGGTTGCGCGATTTCGCCGGCCTCATCGTCATCGACTTCATCGACATGGACGAGAAGCGGAACAACCGCTCGGTCGAGCGCAAGCTCAGCGACTGCCTGCGGCAGGATCGTGCCCGCATCCAGGTCGGCCGCATCTCGCATTTCGGCCTGCTTGAAATGTCGCGCCAGCGCATCCGCGCCAGCGTGCTGGAAAGCTCCACCGAGCCATGCCCGCATTGCGGCGGCAGCGGCCACGTCCGCTCGGTTTCGTCCGTCGCGCTGCAATTGCTGCGCGGCCTCGAAGAAAACCTGATGAAGGGCCCGACCCACAACCTCACGGTCCGTACGCGTACCGACGTCGCGCTCTACGTCCTCAATCACAAGCGCGGCCATCTGCGCGATCTCGAAAACAGCTTCAAGGTCACGCTGGCGGTCATTGCCGACGGGACGATCAGCGGCCAGCAGTCCTTCGTGATCGATCGTGGCGAAGCCGTGCATACGCTCGAGGCCGCCAAGGCGATCCTTGCCGCGCAGCTCGCCGCGTCCCCGGCTGCGGTCGAGGACACCTACGAGTACGAAGACGACGAAACGTTCGAAGCCGAAGCCGAGTTCGAAGGCGACGATGAAGCCGAAGGCGCGGAAGCTCAATCCACTGACGCCAGTGCTGTGGCGGAAGACGAAGAAGGTCCGCGCCGCAAGCGCCGCCGCCGGCGCCGTGGCCGTGGCGAGGGGCGTGAAGGTGCTGCTCCGTCCGACCAGAACGCCGCGCAGGAATCTGCGACGCAGGCTGACGCCGCTGGCGACGACGTCGACGAAGGTGACGACGAGCAGGAAGATCAGAGCGGCGAACAGCGTGCCGACCAGGGCGCAAATGGCGAGCGCCGTCCGCGCCGCCGTGGCCGTCGCGGTGGCCGCCGCCGCCGTGGAGGCAACGAAGCCGGCGAAGGCGCTCAGCCCGGCGAGGGAACCGTCTCGACGATTGCCGACGATCTCGGACCGCTGCCTGAATCCGAATCCGCCGAAGCGGTCGCCGATCTGTCGGCGCCGGCTGAGCCCGTCCGTGAGGAACCTCCTGCTCCCGCTCCGCAAGCCGAGCCTGTGTCGCACCACATCTCGACGCCGGAAGATGTCGAGGCTGCTCCACGCAAGCGATCGACCGTCCGCGAGAAGGTGAGCTTCTTCTTCGGAGAGACGCCGAAGGCCGAGCCGGAGCCGACTCCTGTTCAGACACCGGCTTCTTCGAGCGAGCCAGCGCCTTCTGAACAGCCGAGCGAGCCTGCCCAACCGCGCCGCGCGGGCTGGTGGTCGCGCCGCGGCGAGTAACAATCCAGGCAACCGTCTAAAATCAAACCGCCCGCTTTACAGCGGGCGGTTCTTTATTGCGGCCTTGTTGCCCATACTGCCGATCAGCCCTTGGCGAGCCAGCGCGTAATCCGCGCCACCGCTTCGGTGATTTCCTGCGTTGAGCGCGAGTAGGAAAAGCGCACGAACGACTTTCCGTGGAACGGATCGAAATCCACACCCGGCGTCGCTGCGACATGAGCCTGCTGCAACATCGCCTTGGCGAACTCGAAACTGTCGGGATTGAATTTCGAGACATCCGCGTAAAGATAGAACGCACCGTCCACCGGCAGAAATTCCGTCAGGCCAACTTTCGGCAGACCATCGATCAGGATACGGCGGTTTTCTTCATAACCGTGCTTGATCACATCCATTTCGGCGCAGCCGTCGAACGCAGCTTCGGCTGCGATCTGCGACAATGTCGGCACCGAAATCGACAGATTCTGCTGCAGCGTTTCAACGGAACGCACCAATCCCTCGGGCACGACGATCCAGCCCACGCGCCAGCCGGTCATGCAGAAGTACTTCGAGAACGAATTGATGATGATTGCCTCGGACGACAGCTGCGCCGCCGTCACCGCCGGGAATGCGTAGTCGAGGCCGTGATAGATCTCATCCGAAATGAACCGGATACCCGCGCTGTCCGCCGCGGCAATCAGATCGGTCATCGCCTCGCGCGTCATCATGGTGCCGGTCGGATTGGCGGGACTGGCAACCAGCACACCTTTGAGCGGTGTCTTGCGGTGAGCCTCGATCAGCATCTCTCCTGTGAGCGCATGCCGCGTGGCGCTGGTGGTTTCGATCAAAACCGGTTCGCATCCAAGCGCACGCAGAATATGACGATATGGCGGATAGCCCGGCGACGTGATGGCGACCCTGTCGCCCGGCTCGAACGCAGACAGGAACGCGAGAACGAAGGCCCCTGAGGAGCCTGTGGTGATCACGATGCGGGCGGGATCGACATCCTGCGCGTAGGTTTCGCGGTAGTGGCGCGAGATCCGCTGGCGCAGTGAAGGAATACCGATGGCAGCGGTGTAGTCGATTTTGCCGACATCAAGCGCTGCCCGCGCGGCGGCGATGGCGGTCTGCGGCGCAGGCGCTGCCGGCTGCCCGACCTCCATGTGAATCACATTGCCGCCCTCGGCCTCGATTTTGGCCGCGGCCGCCATCACATCCATCACCATGAACGGCGGAACATTGCCGCGGCTGGAGGGCTTCAAAAGGCCTTTTGCCTTGTCTCTGAGTGTCACAACCAGTGTCCTGAATCCGAAGTTCGCCTCATTTTGCAGCACTCTCCATAGCGAACTTCGGATTCAAAAGGACACTGGAAAATTACAACTCTAGTGTGGTTTTGGTTCGCAAGTCCGCAAATGTGCGTGCTGCAGAAAGGATGCGGACTTGCGAACCACCACACTAGCATGAAATCTGCTGTTCCCCGGGATGGCGACATGCGAGGAAAGCATGCGGCGCCGTGCCGTTCTACCGCCGCATTCGGCGGCTTGTTAGACCGTGATTTTAGCACCCTACAGGCCGCCGCTCCATTGCCAAGCTCGCTGACCAAGCCATGACAAATGTCCCCTTGACCATGCCAGCCGAACGCTCGTCCGTCCGCGCACCCATCACCGGATGGTTCCGCCTCGGACAATCGTTCGCGCGGCGCGCGACCGCGATCGTCACCGCTGCGGCATTGCTCGTCGCGTCATGGCCGGTTCATGCGCAACAGAGAGGCGGCGGTGGCCTTCCGCTGCTGCGCGACGCCGAAACCGAGCAACTCCTGCGCGACTACACCCGCCCGATCCTGCGCGCGGCGGGGCTCGAGAAACACAACATTCAGGTCGTCATCATCAACGAGTCGTCGTTCAACGCTTTCGTCGCCGACGGTCGCCGGATTTTCGTCAACTACGGCGCATTGCGCGAGTCCGATACGCCCAACCAGATCATCGGCGTGCTCGCGCACGAAACGGGACACTTGGCCGGCGGACATCTCTCAAAGCTGCGCGAGCAGATTTCCCGCGCGCAAACACAGATGATCATCGCCATGCTGCTCGGCCTCGGCGCAGCGGTAGCCGGTGCGCGTTCGGGCGCTGGAAGCGCGGGCGCGGCGGCGGTCGCAGCACCCCAGGCCGCCATCATGCGCACCATGCTATCCTATCAAAGGCAGCAGGAAGAAAACGCCGACAAGGCCGGCGTGAAATTTCTCAACGCGACCGGCCAGTCGGCCAAGGGCATGTATGAGACATTCAAGCGCTTCTCCGAACAGGGACTGTTCGCGTCCCGCGGCGCCGATCCGTACAACCAGTCGCATCCGATGCCGGCCGAACGCGTCAGGGCGCTGGAAGAATTGGCGAGATCGAGTCCGTATTGGGACAAGAAAGACGATGCGGCTTTGCAGCTTCGTCACGACATGATGCGCGCCAAGGTGTCCGGCTTCATGGAGCGCGCGGACACCGTGAATCGTCGCTATCCGGCCTCGAACGACAGCCTGCCCGCGCGCTATGCCCGCGCCATCGCCACCTATCGTCATGGGGACCTGCGCAACGCCCAGTCCCAGATCGACGCCTTGATCCGCGTGCAGCCCAACAATCCTTACTTTTACGAGCTGAAAGGTCAGGCCCTGCTCGAAGGCGGCAAGCCGGTCGAGGCCATCGCGCCCCTGCGCAAGGCGGTGCAATTGTCCAACAACGCACCGCTCATCGAGATGTTACTTGGCCAGGCCTTCGTGGCATCCGAGAATAAGGCCTACGCTGAGGAGGCCATCAAGATTCTGCGCGCAGCGCTGATACGGGAACCCGAGGCAGCGCTTGGATATACGCAGCTTGCAATGGCGTACGGCCGCAAGGGCGACTATGCGGAAGCCGATCTCGCCTCGGCCCAGGCAGCCTTTCTGCGCGGAGACCAGAAAACGGCGCGAGACCTCGCCTCGCGCGCGAAGACGAGATTCGCTATCGGCACGCCCGGTTGGGTCAAGGCCGACGACATCGTGAATACGAAGCCGCTAAAGAATTGAACTCCGGCGTTGCCGGTCCAAACAGTCCGAAGGAATACTCATGTTCTCGCTCCGCTCTCTTGCTCCCCTCGCCTTCGCACTGGTGCTGGGTCTGCCTGCCGCGTCGCATGCGCAGTCATTCAACGACGCCCAACGCAGCGAGATTCAAAAAATCATCAAGGACTATCTCGTCGCCAATCCCGAACTGCTTGAGGAGATGTCCGCCGAGTTGCAGAAGCGACAGGCTGTGGCAGAAGCGGAGAAGCATCGCGCCGCCGTCCAGAAAAATGCGGAGGTGATTTTCAAATCGCCGCGCGGCGTCGTTGTCGGCAACCGCGATGGCGACGTGAATTTCGTCGAATTTTTCGATTACAATTGCGGCTACTGCAAGCACGCCATGGTCGACATGCTCGCCCTGATGAAATCGGATCCGAAGCTGCGCGTCGTGCTGAAGGAGTTCCCGGTGCTCGGGCCAAGTTCAGTCGAAGCCGCCCAGGTCGGGATCGCAGTCCGCATGCAGGATCCGACCGGCAAGAAGTATCTCGATTTCCACCAGAAGCTGCTGAACGGACGCGGACAGGCCGACAAGGCCCGCGCCATGGCAGCGGCCAAGGATGCCGGCGCCGACATGGCCAAGCTCGAAAAGGACATGACCAGCCCCGAAATCAGCGCGACCCTCAACGAGAACTTCAAGCTCGCGGAGGAAATGGGTCTCAACGGGACACCAAGCTACGTGATCGGAAAGGACGTCGTGGTCGGCGCGGTCGGGGCGGCAGGCCTGGCCAAGAAGATCTCCGAGGCTCGTTGCGGCGAAGCGACATGCTAGGGCCGGAACCGTCCCGGAGTTCTGGGGGTACCCAAAGACCGCCGGGAACATTCGTTAACATTGGTTAACCAACGATTTCCGGGCCTTCTATCAAGCTTTTCGGGTGATTTCTGAACCATTTGGCAGGGGACGGCGAAGCCGATCAGGCTTCCCTCCCGGCCTCATGTTGCCTATAAACCGGCCGAAGCTGCGCGCGCCGCATCATTTCGCCGACATTGCTGGGTTTGGTTTTCGGATGGCAAAGACGATCTACGTGCTCAACGGGCCGAACCTCAATCTGCTCGGCACCCGCGAGCCGGAGACCTATGGCCATCACACACTGGCCGACGTGGAAAAGCTCTGCCACGACAGCGCCGCTCTCTACGGCCTCACGGCGGACTGCCGGCAGTCGAACCGCGAGGGCGAACTGATCGATTTCGTCCACGAGGCCGGTACCAAGAAGGCTGCCGGTATCATCATCAACGCGGGCGGTTACTCCCACACCTCGATCGCGCTTCACGACGCTTTGGTCGCGGTCAAGCTCCCGACGATTGAAGTTCACGTATCCAACATCTACGCACGCGAACCCTTTCGTCACCACTCCTTCGTCGCATCGGCAGCCGTGGCAACGCTGTGCGGCTTCGGAATTGACGGCTATCGCCTCGCTATCAGCGGCCTCGCCGCCAAGATCGGCGCCAAGGCAAAAGCCTGATCCTGTTTGTCAGTTAAGAAAGCTCCGGATTTCACATGGCCGCTTCGCCGAAAGAACCATCTGCTCCCAAACAAAAGCCAGCCGACGAGCGCGAGCTCATTCGCGAACTGGCAATGCTGCTCGACGAAACCAATCTCACGGAAATCGAGATCGAGCGCGCCGGATTGCGCCTGCGGGTTGCACGTAACATCAGCATCGCGGCAGCCGCTCCCGTCTCCTATCAACCCGCACACGTCGCGGCGACCCCGGCATCCGCACCTGTTGCGGCAACATCTGCCGACATATCGAAGCATCCCGGCGCGGTCCCCTCGCCGATGGTCGGCACCGCATATCTTGCGTCCGAGCCTGGCGCGAAGCCATTCATCGACGTCGGCAGCAAGGTGAAGGTTGGCGATACGCTCATCATCATCGAAGCGATGAAGACGATGAACCAGATCCCGTCGACGCGCGCCGGCACCGTCACGCAAATCCTCGTCGAAGACGGCCAGCCCGTCGAATTCGGCGAGCCGCTCGTCATCATTGAATAGAAACGCGCGTCATCCTGAGGTGCGAGGGCGAAGCCCGAGCCTCGAAGGATCAGGCGCCGTCACCCTTCGAGGCTCGCAAGTGCTCGCTCCTCAGGATGACGGGACAAGGCAGGCACAATGTTCGACAAGATTCTGATTGCCAATCGCGGCGAGATTGCATTACGCGTGCTGCGCGCGTGCAAGGAACTCGGTATCGCGACTGTTGCCGTGCATTCGACTGCGGATGCGAACGCCATGCATGTCCGGCTTGCCGACGAAAGCGTCTGCATCGGACCGCCGCCCGCCAAGGACAGCTATCTGAACGTGCCGGCGCTGCTCGCAGCGTGCGAAATCACCGGCGCCGATGCGGTTCATCCGGGCTATGGCTTCCTGTCGGAAAATGCGCGCTTCGCTGAAATCCTGGCCGACCACAATCTGCATTTCATCGGCCCAAAGGCCGAACACATCCGCCTGATGGGCGACAAGATCGAAGCCAAGAAAACCGCGCAACGCCTCGGCATTCCCGTGGTGCCCGGCTCAGACGGCGGCGTTGGTCCCGGTGACGATGCCATGGCCATCGCCAAGAAAATCGGATTTCCCGTGCTGGTGAAGGCTGCAGCTGGCGGCGGCGGACGCGGCATGAAGGTCGCTCCGACCGAGGCTGATCTGTTGCTCGCGCTCTCGACCGCCAGCAACGAAGCCAAAGCAGCGTTCGGCGACGGATCGGTCTATCTGGAAAAGTATCTCGGCAAGCCGCGCCACATTGAAATCCAGATTCTCGGCGACGGGCGCGGCGGCGCGATTCATCTCGGCGAGCGCGATTGTTCTCTGCAGCGCCGTCACCAGAAAGTTTGGGAAGAAGGTCCTTCGCCGATCCTGAACGCAGCCGCGCGCGCGAAGATCGGCGAGACCTGCGCCAAGGCCATGCGCGAGATGCAGTATCTCGGCGTCGGCACCATCGAATTCCTCTACGAGGACGGCGAATTCTATTTTATCGAAATGAACACCCGCATCCAGGTCGAGCATCCGGTGACCGAGATGATCACCGGAATCGACCTCGTGATCGAGCAGATCCGCGTTGCCGCCGGCGGCGACCTGCCCTGCACGCAGGACGAGATCATCATCAACGGTCATGCGATCGAGTGCCGGGTCAATGCCGAAAACCCGGTGTCCTTCCGGCCCTCGCCGGGCAAGATACTGCAATACCATCCGCCCGGCGGCCTGGGCGTGCGGATCGATTCAGCCGTGTATCAGGGCTATGTCATTCCGCCCTACTACGACTCCCTTGTGGGCAAGCTCATCGTCCACGGCAAAACCCGCGGCGAATGCCTGATGCGGCTGCGGCGAGCGCTGGACGAGATGGTGGTGGACGGGGTCGAAACCACCCTGCCGCTGTTCCGCGGGCTGGTGCGTGAGCCCAGCATCATCGACGGCGACTACCACATTCACTGGCTCGAGCATTACCTCGCGACCGGCGACACCAAGTCGTCCTAAGTCTCGCTGCCCTATCTTGAAATTTTGAGTTCCAGCAATGGAACTAAATTCCTATTTGCCCATTATCCCACACCTTCGCTATGTTTTCGGGTTCAGGGGTAGCAATTTGAATTTTCAGAGATTTCTCTCTCCCGGCAACTGCGCAGGGCCCGTGTGACCCTGGACGCAGCCCGTCGGCGCACGCTTTGGCAAGTTGCCCTGCTGTCCGCGGGCTTTCTGGTGTTGGTCGCGATCAGCATCACGTCCATTATTCTGGTGAACAAAGCGCGCGACGACAGCCGCTGGGTGGTTCACACCGTCGAGGTCGAAAATCAGATATCCACCGTTCTGCTGGATATCCGTCGCGCGGAGAGCGCTGCGCGCGGTTACCTGCTCACCTCGCAAGCTAAATTTCTGGAAGAGCATGAGGCCGCAGCCAAACGCATCCTGCCTAACATAGACAAGCTCGCCAGTCAGACCACCGACAGTCCCGTTCAGATCGAGAACAGCAAACAGCTGCGCACGGCGGCGGAATCGCGGCTGGCAGAATTTTCAAGAGCCATCGACTTCGTAAAGCGAAACGATATACCCGGCGGCATCGATATGTTGCGCGACGGCAGCGGCGCTGCTGTTCAGCGCATCGGAGAAGTTGCGTCCGCAATGCGCGCGGAGGAAGATCGTCTCTTCCAGATGCGAACGCGCGCAGCCGATCGCAGCCAGACGCTCGCAGCCGTTGTTACCACTGCCGGTTCAGGTCTCGTGCTCATCCTGGCCGGCGCTTCGATCTTCCTGGTGCGGCGGTCGACGCGGGCTCGCGACGAAGCCGAACAGCAATTGCGCGATAACAATCTCAACCTCGAAGCGACAGTTGAAAGACGAACTGCGGATCTCCGCGAAGCGAATGAAGAGATACAGCGCTTCGCCTACATCGTAAGCCACGACCTGCGGTCGCCGCTCGTGAACATCATGGGCTTCACGAGCGAGCTGGAAGAGCTTCGCACCGACATCTTCACCCGGATCGCAAAATACAGCCGTGCCGCCGAAGCAGCCTCCTCGGTTCCGGTACCGATCGGAGATTCCAATCCAGCCGATGCGCCGGAACTCCAGGTCGAAGACAAGCAGCTCTCTCAGGATTTCTCGGAAGCCCTCGGATTCATCAAGTCATCGATCGGCAAGATGGATCGCCTCATCTCAGCCATCCTCAATCTGACCCGCGAAGGCCGCCGCGATTTCCATCCGGTGGAGATCGATACACGCGAGTTGATTGAAACAATTATCTCTTCAGTGGCTCATCAAGCCTCTGAAGCGAATGCGCAAATACGCGTCGAACCGCTGCCGAACATCGTCAGCGACCGGCTTGCGTTGGAACAACTCTTTTCCAATTTGATTGATAATGCTCTCAAATACCTCAAGCCGGGTGTGCCGGGCGATATCCTGATCAAGGGCCGCCCCAAACTCGGCTTCGTCATCTTCGAGATCATCGATAACGGCCGCGGTATCGATCCAAAAGACCACACGCGGATTTTCGACCTGTTTCGCCGGGCGGGACTTCAGGATCGTCAAGGTCAGGGCATCGGTCTCGCTCACGTTCGTGCGCTGGTGCGCCGAATGGGTGGGACCATCAACGTCTCGTCAGAACTTCACACGGGCAGCACGTTCACAGTCACCTTGCCCGCGCGATGGAATTACGGAATTCAAGGAAAAGAAATATGAGTCTGCCAGTCAAAATCATCATGATCGAGGATGACGAAGGTCACGCCCGTCTGATCGAACGCAACATTCGCCGCTCGGGCGTCAACAACGAAATCCTGCCGTTTGCCAATGGTACGGATGCGGTGAAATATCTGTTCGGCCGCGACGGTTCAGGCGTCGAGCATAAGGATCAGGCCCTGCTGATCCTGCTCGATTTGAACCTGCCGGATATGACCGGGATCGATATCTTGAAACGCATCAAGGAAAACAGTCATATCAAATGCGCGCCGGTTGTGGTGCTGACAACAACGGACGACGAGCAGGAAATCAAGCGCTGCTACGAGCTCGGCTGTAACGTCTACATCACCAAGCCGGTAAACTATGAGAGTTTCGCCAACGCCATCCGGCAGTTGGGCCTGTTCTTTTCAGTCATCAAGGTTCCACCCGTCAAAACATGAAACCGGAAACACCTCTCCTCCTGTACATCGACGACGACGCCGATCTCGCGCGGCTGGTTGAACGCGGATTGAAGCGGCAGGGCTTCATCGTGGAGCACGCCCCCGATGGCACGAGCGGTCTTGAACGCATCAAGCAAGGCGGGATCGATGTGGTCGCACTCGATCAGCACATGCCTGGCCTCGACGGGCTCGAGACGCTCGCTGAAATCCAGAAGATTCCCGATGCTCCGCCGGTCATTTTTGTAACCGCGTCACAGGATAGCAAGATCGCGATCACTGCGTTGAAGGCTGGCGCTGCGGACTATCTGGTGAAGGATACACAGGGAGAATTTCTCGCGCTGCTCGACGTCGCTGCCAAGGGTGCTATGGAGCAGGCGTTGGTCCGCAAAGCGCGCGACGATGCCGAAGCGGAAGTTCATGCCTCGCGTGATCGCTACGCTGCGCTGGCGGCAGAACGCGAGGTTCTGCTGCGCGAGGTGAACCACCGCGTCGGCAACAGTTTGCAGATCATTGCGTCGCTGCTCCATCTTCAGGCGAACTCGAGTACCGACGAAGACGTGAAGGCCGCGCTGACCAACGCAATGGGCCGCGTCGCGGCCGTCGCGCAGGTGCATCGCCGCCTTTACACGTCGCAGGATCTGAAGACGGTCATGCTCAATCAGTATCTCGAGGCATTGCTCGAAGATCTGCGCCGCTCAGCGGAAGGCAACCGGATGTCGCGGCTGACGCTGAAGGCGGATCCGGTCGAGATCGATCCCGACCGGGCGGTGGCGATCGGCATCATTGTCAACGAGTTGGTGATGAATGCGGTCAAGTACGCTTATCCGGATGGAGCCGGCCCTATTCACGTCGAACTTCGATCATGCGACGGCGGCCTCCAATTGTCGATTTCCGACGACGGCGTCGGCTTGCAGGTGAAGCAGAATCCCCAATCCACCGGCATGGGCCAGCGCATCGTCAGCGCCATGGCGATCAAGCTCGACACCAAGGCAGAGCGCGACCCGGCGCATCCTGGAACACGTATCGTACTGCGGTTGAAACACGCCGCCGAAGCTCCGATTCGACAACCTGCCACCGGCATGGCTTGACGGTCGCGAAAGTGGATACATTTTGCTATTGTTGCGCATGAGTTCGCGCGACACCGCACCTTCCGAAATTACCCCCAGTGTCCTGCTGCGCGCCTATGCCTGCGGCATTTTCCCGATGTCGGAAAGCGCCGACGACCCGACGCTTTTCTGGGTAGAGCCCGAAAAGCGCGGCATCATCCCGCTTGATGGTTTTCGCGTCGCATCCCGTCTTGCGCGAACGGTTCGGGCGGACACCTTCCGCGTCACGGTCAACACTGCTTTCAAGCAAACCATCGCCGGATGCGCCGCGCCGCAGCCAGGCCGCGATGATACCTGGATCAATGGGCGTATCCGCGACCTCTATACGTCGCTACACGACATCGGTCATTGCCACAGCGTCGAAGCATGGCGCGACGATCAACTGGTCGGTGGGCTTTATGGCGTCAGTCTTGGCCGCGCGTTCTTCGGCGAAAGCATGTTTCACACCGAGCGCGACGCATCAAAGGTAGCACTCGTCCATCTCGTGGCCCGCCTGCTGGCCGGGGGCTTCGTGCTGCTCGACACGCAGTTCGTGACGGACCACCTGCGCACCTTCGGCGCTGTCGAGGTTCCACGGCGACGCTATCGCATGTTGCTCGATAAGGCCGTGACCGGGCATGGCGACTTCTTCGCGCTTCCCGCCAACCGGCCAGTCACGGGCGCGGAAGCGCTAGCGTGCCTGACGCAAGCCTAGCTTGCACAAAGGGCGTTATCGCTGGAATGGCGGGAATGGATTTGGCGGCGGCAATGGCCGCTGCACGGCCGGCTGCTTCGCCGGACGCTTTGGCTGCTGCTGAGGCGGCGGCGGTGGCGCGGCTTTCGGCGCCTCTTGCTGGGCAACAGTTGCTGCCGGACCTTTGCAGTCGGTCAGCCAGATATCGTAAATCGGGTGCTCGACGCCGTGCAAACCCGGACTGGCCGCGAACATCCAGCCGGAAAAGATCCGCTTCACCTCACCCTGCAGCGTAATTTCATCGACCTCGACGAACGCATCGGTGTTGGCGGCCTCCGTCGATGGCCGCGTGTAACAGGCCTGCGGCTTGACGCGCAGCGCGCCGAACTGAACCGTCTCGCCCATGTCGGCATCGAATTTGATGATGCGCCCGGTGATCTTGTCCAACCCCGAAAAGACCGCCTGCTTGTTGACGATCTTCTGCGCCGGCGGCTCGGTCACGACCTCATCGCCCGGTTGCAAGGTTGCAGGAGACGGCGGCGCGCCGCGTGGCTGTTTCTGCCCCGGCGCCAAACCCGGCAACGGACTTGCTGGAGGCACAGTTGCGACGTTCGGCGTGCCTTGTCCCGGCACTGCGGGCTGTCTTGGAGCGGCGGCTGTCCCTGGCGGCGGGGGCAGTGGCTGTGTTTGAACGTTGCCGGGCGCGGGCACACCCTGCCCCGGCGGCGGCGGGCGGTTGGGTGTCGGAAGCAGGCGGCCCTGCGGCGGCAGGTCAGGGACTTCCTCTTCTTCCGGCTCCTGTATCGGCTCCCCGCGCTGGATATTGGCGGGTGGCCGCGGTCTGTCGGAAAAGATGTTGCCGATCTGCGCGTGAACAGGCGTCGCGAGTGACACCAACGATGTCGCGATCAAGGCTGCGAAAGAAAATGTGGTGAGGGTTCGGAACATCTTGCGCGACTTTACAAGAGCACGACGCCAAGAGATGCGAAGCGGTTTCCGGAAAACATCGTGCTCCACATCTGTCGGAACGATCACGGTCATGATCTTAAACTGATCCCGGCCCCAATATGCGATTCAATCGAATCGGCTGCACGCCATTCTACAGATAATGGGCCTTGCGCAGGTCTCGGGTTAACACGCCGAATACGGCGGGGAAAGGGCGGGCCGTTCGTGCTGAATTATAGGCGTCGGAGCGGGTGTTACTGACCCGGACTCCACGGCTGATAGTCACCGGTGGCCTTGGGCCGGCGACCGCTGGCAAGCGTCGAGCCCGGCGGACGATAGGCTGCGGGTGTCCCGGTCATGTTGGGGCGGTGCGGCTTTTCCCACTCGCGCGGCTTGTAATCGATCTCGGTCGGCGGCGTGTCCACGGTGTGGTGCAGCCAGCCATGCCATGACGGCGGAACGCGCGTCGCTTCGGCGTATCCGTTGTAAATCACCCAACGGCGTTCGAAGCCCAGCGTCGGATCAATCTTGCCGCCGCGCGTGCGGTAGTAGGTGTTGCCGCCCTCGTCCTGTCCGACGAGTTCGCCAAATCGGCGGGTCCACAGCTGTGTGCCGAAGGTCGATCCGCTCCACCACGTGAAAAAACGCAGGAAAAACAGCTTCATGGCGCGAATCCGAATTGAGCGCGGATGACCGCGCGAGAGCTGTTTGATGCCACTAGGCGCGCCAATTGTCCAGCGCCAACAGTAACTTGGTGCAATGCACGAACCTCTGCCGGCCTGTGCGTTGATGCCGCCCCCACGTACACCCCACCGGATTCCCCGATGCTCGATGCCATCAAATACGGCTATGCCGACATGCTGAATGCGCTCCTGCGTCTTCGGCAACATCCTCAACCTGGCCTTCATCGCGTTGCCGCGGCGATGATGAGTTTCGAACAGGTCCGGCAGTATGGCGTCAGCCTGTTCGCATCGGCAGGTGTCGCCGGTCTGGCGATCGGCCTGGCCGCGCGTCCTTTGCTCTCGAACCTGATTGCCGGTGTGCAGATCGCGGTGGCGCAGCCGATCCGACTGGACGATGTCGTTTTTCTCGAAGGCGAGTACGGCACCATCGAGGAAATCACGACCACCTACGTCGTCATGAAGCTGTGGGACTGGCGACGGATGGTCGTGCCGCTGAGCTACTTCATCGAGAAGCCCTTCCAGAACTGGACTCGCGAAACCTCCGCGCTGATCGGTTCGGTGTTTCTCTATGTCGATTACACCGTGCTCGTAGAGAGGGTTCGTGAAAAGCTGATGGAAGTTGCACGCACCTCACCGCTCTGGGACGGCCGCGTGGTGGTGCTGCAAGTCAGCGATGCAACCAAGGACCACACGGTCGAATTGCGTGCACTGCTCGGTGCGCGCAGCGCCCCTACAGCATGGGATTTGCGCTGAGGTACGGGAAAAGCTGATTGCCTTCCTGCAGGAAGAATACCCCGGCGCCCTGCCCCGAACGCGCCAGGAATTCGTTCACGGCGGCGAACGACATGACGCCGAGCTGTCGCTACACGCACTGGTATCGGGTCGTCGCGCTTAAGTGCGACATGGTTTGGTCGCAATCCGTTCATGCTGCGTTGGGGTGAAGTTTGTGAACGTGAGGTGAAACTTCGAAAGGAACGGAACGTCTGACTTTCCTGTCCGTTCTTCCGTGAAGTTCACTCGGAGTGAGAACCATGATTAATCTCAAAGTTATCGGCGCAGCAGCGCTTCTGGCAATCGCACCGGCGATTGCGTCGTCAACCGCCGATGCGCAGGGTGGTAGAGGCGGAGGTGGCGGCGGTGGCATGTCTCGCGGCGGAGGCGGTGGTGGTGCCATCGGCGGAGGTGGCGGCTTCCGCGGAGGTGGCGGCGGCGGTTTCCGTGGTGGCGCCATGAGCGGCGGCGGCTTCCGTGGCGGTGGCAACTTTGCCGGCCGCGCGGCAATTGCTGGAGCCGGAGCCGGCGCTCTGGCAGCACGCCCAGCCTTCGCCGGACGACCCGTAGCGCAGCTCGGAGGCGGACGCCCGGTCGCCCAGCTTGGTGGTGGATGGCAAGGCCGCGGGCACCATCATCACGGGCATCGTCACTGGCGCCCCGGTTACGGGTTTGGAGCCGGTCTGGCCTTGGGCGCACTCGGCTCATCGTATTATTACAGCGACCCATACTACTATGGAAACTCGTACGCTTACGCGCCAGACGCCTACGTCGAGGACGGGCAGTATGCTGCTGCTCCCGCCGCCGATGGTGATGCGGCCTACTGCGCGCAGCGCTACAAGTCCTACGATCCTGCTTCGGGTACGTACCTGAACTACGACGGCAACCGCTACCCCTGCCCGTAGACCGCAGATCCAACAGGCTTCGGGGCGAGTTCCGGGTTTGGAACCGCCCCAGAAGCGCCTGAATCCACACCAACATTATTGATCTCTGAATGGAGCCGCGCATTCCGCGCAGCCTCCCGATGCAGAGTGATCGATGCGGGCTTTCAGTGAGGACATGATGATCACCTTTAGGAATGGATGTGCGATAGCAGCCGTTGCGCTGGCGCTTCCGATGGCCGCGATGTCATCCGGCCATGCTGCTCCGCTGGCGCCAAGCCAGTCGTTTTCGGCGACGCATGCTGGCGCTGACAATTCACTCGTAACTGAGGTTCAGTACCGGCGGCGTGGATACTACCGCGGCGGTGGAGCCGGCATCGGGATCGGGCTTGCCGCGGGCGCGCTGATCGGCGGCGCCATCGCTGCGGGATCCAACCCATATTACTACGGACCAGGATACGGTTATGGATATGGCGGCCCGGCTTATTATCCGGCCCCTGCTCCGGTCGTCGTCGCACCTCGGTACGGCTACGGTGGCGGAGACGCCGAGGCTTACTGCATGCAGCGGTATCGGTCTTATGATCCGGCTTCAGGAACGTATCTGAACTACGACGGCAATCGCTATCCCTGCCCGTAAGTTCGAACAAGGCTTGATTTCAAATCCGGCGACGCATGCGAATGCGTCGCCATTTTTTTGGCCGTTTTGTTTTGAATCCAAAAGTCACGCAGGACGAAAGCGCTAGAACGAAACCTTTACGCCGCCCCTGCCCGTGATGGTCTGGCTTTGATCGGACATCGCGGTGAATTCGGCTGCTCCGAACACGGAGATGCCTGAAGCGTTGCGCCAGTCGAAACCAGCCCCCGCATAGAAGCCGACGATGCTGCCTTTGCCCGGTGTTGCGAAGGCGAGGCTCTGCCCGAGCAAAATGGTGTTGACGTTGCTGTCGCCAACGCGCTGCAAGGCGATCAGGCCCGCTGTGCCGCTCAACTGCAACTGCTCGGTCGGCGTCGCGTTGGTCGTGTGCGTCAGCTTGAATTCTCCGCGCTCCTCGAAATTGTGCGACGTGCGCGAAGCAACGGTCAGGTTCGTGGACGACCCGATTTCCTGATATCCGCCGAAGCCAGCCGCGAGATAACGCACTCGCGCGGACGGTGTCAGCGTCAGGTTGTAGCCGAGCGAATGCTGGAAACCGTAAGCAACCTCCGGACTGATGAACCAGCCGTTGTATTTGCCTGCGGCGTATTCATAGCCGCCGGGGACGAGGTTGTTGGCAATCGT
>JAUSAX010000115.1 GCA_030652315.1 Afipia sp.
AAGGCGTCGAGTTGAATGTGTTGGGCGCTGTTGTCGGTGTCGACATTCGCCGTCCCGCAATCAAGATTCCGGGCATTGGGCGCATTGGCATGAGCGCGGTGCCGGCGTAGTCCGAGCGTAGCTGCGCACTGGCTGGCTTGAGATTCGCTGATGACTTTCCCTCCACAACGGATCGTGTGTCTTACGGAAGAGACGGTCGAGACACTGTACCTTCTCGGCGAGCAGGATCGCATCGTCGGGGTGTCGGGATACGCGGTGCGGCCGCCGCAGGTGCGGCGCGAGAAACCGCGCGTCTCGGCGTTCATTTCGGCCGACGTCCCGAAGATCCTCGCGCTCGATCCCGATCTCGTGCTGGCGTTCTCGGATTTGCAGGCCGACATCGTTGCCGATCTGGTGCGGGCAGGGGTGGCGGTCCATGTCTTCAATCAGCGCGACATCGCCGGAATTCTGGCGATGATCCGCACGCTCGGCGGATTGATCGGTGAGGCAGGGAAAGCGGGTGCGCTCGCATCGCAGTTCGAGCAACGGCTTGCGGACATAGCCGCGATTGGACGCGCGAGACCGACGCGTCCCAAAGTTTATTTCGAGGAATGGGACGACCCATTGATCAGCGGCATCGGCTGGGTCTCGGAGCTGATTGCAGTTGCAGGCGGTGACGATGTATTTCCGAACCTCGCAAAGGCAAAGGCTGCGAAGGATCGCATCGTTGCGCCCGAGGCCGTGATCGCAGCCAATCCCGACGTGATCCTCGCCTCGTGGTGCGGCAAGAAGGTCGTGCCCGGGAAGATCCGCCAGCGGCCAGGCTGGGATACAATCGCCGCCGTGCGCGAGGATCGTATCGTCGAAATCAAGTCGCCGCTGATCCTGCAGCCGGGACCGGCGGCCTTGACCGACGGCCTCGATGCGATCGTGGCTGCGCTGCAAACGCCTTGAAGCTTAGGTCGCAAGTGCCAGCTGCCTCTTTTACCCTAGGCGCTAAAGAGCTTTTCAATCAGGCGCGGCCGTACTAAAAGCAGATTTAGATAAGAATATCTGATCGATATGGTATCACTCAAACAGCTCAAATATTTCGACGCCGTCGCCCGGTCTCGCCATTTCGGCAAGGCTGCGGAACACTGCGCCGTGACCCAGCCTGCGCTGTCGATGCAGATTCAGGAGTTGGAGAAGTCGCTCGGCGTCCAGCTTCTGGAGCGCAGTCGTAATGGCGTGATGCTGACGGAGGGCGGCAAGGAAATCGCGCAGCGGGCCGCGCGTGTTCTTGCCGACGTGCGCGACATCGTCGATTTCGCGCGGCGGCAGGGCAACGTCCTGTCCGGGCCACTTGGTCTAGGCGTCATTCCCTCGGTGGCGCCGTACATTCTCCCGCAATTGTTGCCGATGTTTCGTGACTCGTTCCCGGACCTCGATCTGCACATTCGCGAAAGCCAGACCCAGTCGCTTGTCAGCGAGCTTGTCGATGGTCAGCTCGATGTATTGCTGTTGGCGCTGCCGGTGGAGCATCCCGACATCGAGACGATCCGGCTGTTCGACGACCGTTTTCTGTTAGCGATGGCGGCCTCGCATCGCATGTCGGATCGCGTCAAGGCGACGCCCGATCTGCTGGAGGAGGACAGGCTGCTCCTTCTGGAAGAGGGGCACTGTATGCGCGATCAGGCTCTGGCTTTCTGCAGCCTGCGGCGGATCGAGAATATCAACACCTTCGGGGCATCGAGCCTGTCGACACTGGTGCAGATGGTGGCGAACGGTCTCGGCATGACGCTGTTGCCGGAACTGGCCGTGCCGCTCGAAATCAAGCGGGGCGATATCCACCTGATGCGATTCGCCGATCCGGAGCCGCAGCGCGTGATCGGTCTTGCTTGGCGCAGAAGTTCGCCGCGGAAAAGCCATTTCGTCGAACTGGGACAGATGATTACGGCGGCGACGGCCAGGTCGCATCCAAAGACCTGAAAAAGTGACTGCTGGTGGTCTTCGGGGGTAGCTTTCACGTCCTGCTTGGCTATGGTGCGCGCCTTAGCGCTCGTAGCTCAGCTGGATAGAGCATCGGATTTCGATTCCGAGGGTCGGGAGTTCGAATCTCTCCGAGCGCGCCATTCTTGACCCCTGCTCAATATGGCCTTTGTCCCGACGGCAGGATGAAAATGGGCGCTTGCGCGCCACGACCCCGGTAGGTGTTTCACGACCGCTCGTTCGGGGCGTCGGTGAGTTGAGGCACGGGCTGGTTGGCAGCATCGTCTGAGCCAACTACGCTTCATGCACTCGGGGGCGTCTCAATGTCGAGTTACTTCGCAGCAGCGTCTTCAGGCACAGGCCGAGGTAAGCGCCGAGTTCATCAATGTGACACTTGGCGCGTGCGCCGCCGGTCCCCCTTATTGGTGGGACAGAATCCACTTCACCAGAGCTTCGGCCTCCTCTGGCGAAACGCTCGGTTGAGGAGGCATCGGTAGCTGACCCCAACTGCCGCCGCCACCCTTCACGATCTTTTCGCTCAAGACCTTGATCGCGGATTCATCCTTGCCATAGCGCTCGGCCATGGCCTTGTAGGGCGGACCGATCATCTTCCGTTCGACAGAATGGCAGGCTACGCAGTTCTTGCTCTTGGCCAATTCGGCGCTTGCGAAAGCGGCCGACGATGTCAGAAGCGTGGCGAAAGAGGCTGCAGCGAGTTGGCGAAAGTTAACCATGGAGCAGGATTCCCATCATGCGCGATCCGCGTCGGACGGTATCGCAGAACAGTGGTCGAAACAAAGCGAACAGCAACAACGCACGATCATCATCGGCTCTCCGGTTAAATGGCCAAGCACGCGATGATCTGCAGGACGTGCGCCGAATCTCAAGCGCTGCATGGGCGACGCTTCCCAGTCGCAAGGCGGCCAGTGCAGATCGCCATTTGGCCGTATCGTCTCATTATGGCCGACTTCGAAAGCAGCTGCGAAATGCCGATCTCGCAATGTCTGCGGACGCGGTCAGGCCGCGCCCGCAGACGAAAGGTCAGTCGCATCGCCGTGGCTGATCGAGCTCAAATGGGCTTGAGCTGGTAGACATCGCCCTGGTCGGTGGCCACGTAGATGCTGCCGTCCGGCGCCTGCACGGCGGAGCGGAAGCGTCCGGCCGGCATCGGCAGGGACACCGTGGTGCGAGTGGCGGACGAGCCGTCGGACGTGATGTTCAGCACGTCGAGGCGGTTACCGACCGGCGTTCCGTGGATACCGATACCCATAAAGGTCACGACCATTCGGCCGTTCCAGTCCTTCCACTGCGGGCCGGTAAGGAACGTGCACGAAGACATGCCCTGCGAAAGCAGCTCGTTGTTCCAAGCCGGCTTCATGGCGTTGGGATAGGTCTTGGTGTCGGTCATCGGCATGAATGCCGACCGCTCCTTCGGATCCACCGCGCCCATCTGGTTCGGCGAGTATCCGCAATACGCGTCGGGGCAGTCGCCTCGCCCGGCGATATTCGGGCGCGGATCCCACCCGCCGTTGCCGCCGGCCGTGAGCGCCGTCACCTCGTCGCTATGCCAGGGGCCATTCTCCGCCGTGTAGGGCTGGTTCGTGCCGGGGCGGAAACAGATGCCTTGCGGGTTGCGATGTCCGTAGGTGAAGACGCGCGCATCGAAGCCCTGTGGCGGGTTGTTGCCGGCCGCGGCCTTGCCGTCCCGGTCGATGCGCAGCACCTTGCCGCCCATGCGGGTCGGGCTTTGCGGCACCTCGCCGTTATGGGTGTCGCCCGTCGTCACGTACAGGAAGCCGTCCGCGGGACCGAAGCGGAGGCGCCCGCCGTTATGCGCGCCAGCATCGCCGAAGGGATGGTTGCTTGGCGCTGCCTTGTAGGCGATATCGGTGACGATATCCTGCCGGTTCGAGACCTTGGTCAGATCGGGACTGACCGTCAGCCGCAGCACCCGATTGGTTCCTGGCGCGGTCATGCTCGACGCCGAGAACACGTAGATGTAGCGGTTGGTGGCGAAGTCGGGGTCGATTGCCACGCCGCTCATGCCGGCCTGACCGCTGCAGAAGAGGTCGGATGCGCTGTCAGGATAGCCCTTGGAATCCTTCATGCCGAGCAGGGCGGTGACAGTGCCGGACGGTGACCGGACCGATAGTCCACGGCACTTCTCGGTGAAGAACATCGTGCCGTCGGGGAGAAAGGCCATGTCCCACGTCAGGTCACGTCCGGTCATCACGGCGGTGCTGGTGAGTCCGGGAGTTCCGCTTGGGCTTTGGGCCGCGGCCGAGCCGGACAGGACGAATGAGGACAGTAACGCACAGGGCAACAGGAAGCAGATACGTCGAGTCATCGATGTCTCCTCCGATTTGGTTAGTTTCACTCCCTAAGCGGCCCGGGATACGTTGCCCCTGAGCCGAAAGCATTGTTCCGCAGATCGATTGTTATGCGACGCCAAAGCTTGTGCAACATCGCGTCCCACCGAATGGCAGGCACCAATCGCGTCAACAAGAGGCGTGCGCCTCTGGGGTAACGGTGATCT
>JAUSAX010000137.1 GCA_030652315.1 Afipia sp.
CTACGGCGGCATGGACGAACCCGAACTCAAGATCATCGACGTGTTTATCTGCAAGCTGCGCAAGAAGCTTGCGAATGCATCGGAAGGCCGCAACTTCATCGAAACCGTCTGGGGCCGCGGCTACGTGCTGCGCGAACCGCACGAAGAGGAAGTTCGCATTCCAGCCTGATACGGGTTGTACCGGAGCCTGTACGGCTCCACCTCCCAGACTGAACCCCCGCCGCAAATGGCGGGGTTTTTGTTTGGGAAAAGGCGCGGTCCCGACAAGTTGCAGCCGGCTTTCGGCCATTTGCACGATAAGGCAAACCTGCGGCGAACTCCGGCCGATAAGGCAAAGCCTCAGACCGCGAGTTTTCAGAGCCGGGCCGCCACTCCGCAGTTTGCTGGCATCGACGGCATGCCTAAGTGTCCGCGGAACATCCCCGGCATGAACACAGGCAGCAGTGCAGATTTCGCTCACAGTGCAAAGCAGGTCGTGCAGCCTTCAACTGCTCATACCCCACACCATCACGCAGGATCGTCGCCGAGAAGCGCAGCGCCGTCAGCTTGCGGCAACCGCCTTCTGGCTGCGCAATCCCATCCCCGGCACCAGAGACGGCGATGACGTTCGCGAAGGATTCGGGGCATACACGCCACGAAGGTCGGGATACGCCCGATACGCATCGGTCAATCCGATCACAGTCTCCGCCGCGCCCAGGAACAGGAAACCATCCGGTTCGTTCATTTTCTGCATGCGGCCGAACACATCGATCTTGGTCGGCTGATCGAAATAGATCAGCACGTTGCGGCAGAATATGATGTCGAAAACCCCGAGATAGGAGAAATCCTGCAGCAGGTTGGCTTGCTGATAACGGACCATGGCGCGGATGTCAGGGTTGAGCTGCCAGACGTCGCCAACTTGCTTGAAGTGCTTCACCAGCAATTGAATCGGGAGTCCGCGCTGAACCTCGAACTGACTGTAAATTCCGGCTTTCGCCTTTTCGAGAACTTCCAGCGACAGATCGGTGGCCACGATTTCCGCACGCCAGCCGGCAGGCAAGGCATCTTTCAAAATCATCGCGAGCGAATAGGGCTCCTGACCCGTGGACGACGCCGCACACCAGATGCGGAGGCTGCGCCGGTTGGCACGCGCTTTCAGCAACTGGGGAAGCACCGTATCCCGCATATGATCGAACGGCACTTTGTCGCGAAAGAAAAACGTCTCGTTGGTGGTCATTGCCTCGACCACATCGACGATCAACGGCTCCGCGCCGGTTTTGATTTTCTGAACCAGTTCGCCGATGCCGGAAAGACCGGCTTTGCGGGCAAGCGGAAGCAACCGGCTTTCGATCAGATACTGCTTGTCGGACGACAGCAGCAATCCCGATCGATCCTTCAGAAGTTTGCGCAGAAACTCGTAATCCAGTGGCGTCACCCGCGAACTCCTGAAAACACTCGAACAACCTTGGGAGCGATCTGGTCAAGCGGCAGAACCGCTGCACAGACCCCGGCATTGGCGACAGCACCCGGCATGCCCCACACGACACTGGTCGCCTCGTCCTGCGCGATCACATTGCCACCGGCAGCCACGATAGCCTTGCCGCCCTGCGCGCCGTCCGAGCCCATGCCGGTCAGCACCACGGCGAGAATGCCAGCCTGCCAGACCTCGGCGGCCGACGCGAACAGTGGGTCGACGGCCGGCTTGCAGAAATTGATCTGCGGTCCATCATCGAGCGCGATAACCGGATTCGCGCCGGAACGCGCCACGCGCATGTGGCGGCCACCCGGGGCGAGATAGATCTGACCGGCCTTGACCGGCTCGCCGTCAATCGCTTCGTGCGCAGGACGTCCGCTCGCGCGCGTCAGATGCTCCGCGAGAATGGTCGTGAAAGTCGGCGGCATATGTTGCGTGATGAGGACGGGGTACTGGTCGATCACGGGACCGATGCCGGCCACCAGATTCATCAGCGCCTGCGGACCACCGGTGGACGAACCGATCAGAAGCACGCGCGGAGCGCTCGCGCTGAACGGCCGCAGCATCAGCTTGGGTTGGGCAACCGGCGACATCGTGCCGGCCGACGTCCGCGGCAATGGCGCGCGCACCGACTGCGCGACCGGAGACAATGACGGACTGACAACCACAGCCGGACGGCGCAGCCGCGCGCCGAGATGGCGAATCTTTTCGATCAAGTCTCGCTTGAAGATATCCGCGGCGGACATCTCGCGCGTACTCTCAGGCTTTGGAATGTAGTCGGACGCGCCCAGCGACAGCGCCTTGAAACTGATCTCCGCGTTCCTGCGGGTCAGAGTCGAAGCCATGATGATGACGAGGTTCGGCTTCTTCTCAAGCAACAATGGCAGCGCCGAAATACCGTCCATGTCCGGCATTTCGATATCGAGCACGACAACATCGGGATTGACGCGCGTGATCTGGTTGACCGCATCGAGCCCCGTCCGGATTGACGCCGCGACCGTCAGATCGGGCTCAGCCTCGATCCAGCGGGAAATCAGCCCGCGGATGACAGCGGAATCATCTACCACCATGACGCGCAGTGGCTCGTGCCGCTGTGCGGACGAGCCGGAGGGAGTCAAGACTGCAACGCTCATGAAAGAACCAACTCTACGCAACCGACGGCAACAATTTTACGTAACTCAATCCGGATGCAGCGCCCGCGGGCGGCCGTTCCGGCGCAGAGCCTAGATCAGACCGACCTCATGAAACTTCGCCGTCACGATTTCCTTGTCGAACGGCTTCATGATGTACTCATTGGCACCGGCATGGAGCGCGCGGGCAATGTGAGCGACATCGTTCTCGGTGGTGCAGAACACCACCTTCGGCTTGTCGCCGCCCGGCGTCATGCGCAGGTTGCGCAGGAACTCATAGCCATCCATGACCGGCATATTCCAGTCGAGCAGGACAGCGTCCGGCATTCCGCGCTTGCAGACTTCCATGGCTTTCTCGCCGTCCTCAGCCTCGACGATCTGGAAATCCAATCCTTCCAGGATACGCCGCGCGACCTTCCGGATGACGCTCGAATCGTCAACGATCAGACATGTCTTCATGCTAGCCTCTTTCCTAAGTACCCGTGCGGGCCGACGATCACGGGACTCGCGTTACTTCCCAGATTGTTTTTTAAGCCGCCATCATATCCGGATTGATTTCCAGAACGCGGTCGACATCGAGAACCACCATCAATTGTCCGTCGAGCCGATGGACGCCGCCTGCCATCTTCGCCATGCGCGGATCGAGATTGACCGGGTTCACCTCGCGGCTGTCGTCCGCAAGCTTGAGCACCTCGCCGATGCTGTCGATCAGCAGGCCATATGACTCACCGCGCAGATCGACGCCCACCGCCATCGGCGGCCGACCGTCCTCGATCTTCGCCAGACCGAGACGCGCGCGCATGTCGATCGCCGTGACGATCCTGCCGCGAAGATTGAGAACGCCGGCGACATCTGCCGACGCCAGCGGCACCCGCGTCAGCCGCTCAGGCATAAAGACGTCCTGAACGCGCGAAATCGGCAGTCCGAACAATTGTCCGCCGATCATCGCGGTGACGTATTCCGTGATCCCACGATCAGCGCCTTCAACATTTGCATCCATTGTCATGTTCCTTACGCCGCCTGCTTGACGTCAGCGGTCTGTTCTTTCAGAGCGGCGATCAATCCCGGCCGGTCGAATTTGGCGACGTAGTCATGGAATCCTGCCTGACGACCGCGCTCGATAGCCGCCGGGGAGACGACCGACGACAACGCGATGATCGGCATTGCTTCCATTCGCCGATCCGCACGGATCGCTTCGGCGAACTCGAAACCGTTCATCTCGGGCATCTCGATGTCCGTCAGCACGACGTCGAACGAACTGCCCGAACGCAGGGCTGCGAGCCCTTCCTGTCCGTTTTGCGCTACGGTCACGCGATAACCGGCGGCCTTCAGAACAGGCGCAAGCATGTTGCGGAAGAAAGCGGAGTCGTCGACCAGCAGAACTGTCTGAGCGGTTGCGGACAGACGCATTTCCTTGCGGCTGAACCAGTCGGCGAACGCCATCGGCAGGAAGTGTCCGACGTCGATCACCTCGGTCGCCTGACCCTTCACCACAGCAGACCCCAGCACACCTTCCCGCGTACTGGCCACTTCGATGCTCAACTGCTCCTCGACGATGTCGATGATCTCATCGACCACGAGGCCCATGGAACGGCCGTCGTCGGCGAACACAAGAATCGGCTGAACGCCGCTCTCACGAATCGTGACACCTTCCATCTCGACCAGCGGCATCAGCTGCTCACGGTACTGAACCATATGGCGGCCGTTCGAGAGCTCGATCTTCTCGACGGCGATCTCTTCAAGTCGTGTGACCAGCGCCAGCGGCACGGCCTTCGGCTGCGACGAGCCGGACCGGAACACCAAGAGCGATGTAAGCTGAACATCGGAATTCGCGCGCGCGGCGGCATTCTCGTCCGCGATCTCGCTGTGCGAAGCTGCCGCTGTGCCAAGCGACTGGGCGATGCCGTTCGGGTCAATGATCATGATGACGGCGCCGTCGCCGAGAATCGTGTTGCCCGAGAACATTCCGATGTGGCGGAGCTTGGTGGACATCGGCTTGACGACGATTTCCTCGGTATGGAAAACGCCATCGACCACGATGCCGAACGTCTGGCTGCCGACCTGCGTGACCACGATGAAGCCGTTCTCAGGATCGATCGACGCACCGTCGTCGATCTTGAGCAGCTTCTTCAGATGCATCAGCGGCAGCAGCTTGTTGCGCAGCCGCAGCACCGGCGTATCCTTGATCCGCTCGATGCGATGATCGGAATTGGAGCGCGCGCGCACCAGTTCGACCACCGACAATTGCGGAATCGCGAAGCGGTCGCCGGCGGCTTCCACGATCAGCGCGGAAACGATCGCCAGCGTCAGCGGGATCTTGATGGTGAAGCTCGAGCCCTCGCCCGGCACCGATTTCACATCGATGGTGCCGCCGATCTGGTCGATGTTGGTGCGGACCACGTCCATGCCAACGCCGCGGCCCGACACACTCGTCACCGCCGCAGCCGTGGAGAAGCCCGGCGCGAAAATGAACTTGTGAACCTGCGCCTCGGTCATCTTCTCGACGTCGGCTTCGGTGACCAGGCCGTTCTGCACGGCCTTCTGCTTGATGCGCTCGGTGTTCAGACCGCGTCCGTTATCGGCGATGCAGATGATGATGTGGCCGCCTTCATGATAGGCGGAAACGCGGATCGTGCCCTGCTCCGGCTTGCCGGCGGCGACGCGGTCGGCCGTCGACTCAAGGCCATGATCGGCCGAGTTGCGGACCATATGGGTCAGCGGGTCCTTGATCAGATCGAGGACCTGGCGATCAAGCTCGGTATCCGCCCCGTGCATCTCGAGTTCGATCTGCTTGCCGAGTTCGCTCGACAGGTCGCGCACGATGCGCGGCAACTTTTGCCACGCATTGCCGATCGGCTGCATCCGCGTCTTCATCACGCCTTCCTGCAACTCGGCAGTGACGTTGGAGAGCCGCTGCAGCGGCACCTTGAATTCGGAATCCTCGTTGCGCCGGCTGATCTCGAGCAACTGGTTGCGGGTCAGCACCAGCTCGGACACCATCGTCATCAGATGTTCAAGCGTATCGACGTTGACGCGAATGGACTGGTTGGCGATCTTGTCACTTTCCGCCGTCTCATTCTCGATGACAGGTTTCTTCGGACTCGGCTTCGCCGCAGCGGGCTTGGCGGCGACAGGCTTAGGAGCCTCGGCTATCGGAGCCGGCTGCTCGACGGGAACAAGCGGCGGCGCGGAAATTTCCATCTCCGTCTCGCGGAATGCGCGCTCGAGTTCGTCCAGCGAGACCTCGCCGGGCCGCAATTCGCGCTCAAGCATCTGCGGGACAGCGGCGCCGATAGTCACTGCAGGCTTCGCAACGGCGGCCTCAGGTGCGGGTGCGGCCATAGCGGCCATGCCCTGCTCAACCATATCGTGAAGCGCATCGATCAGATCGAGGTCGACGCCTTCGGGCTCAGCTTCGGTTGCTTCGAGTTGGCTGAGAATTTCCTTGATGCGGTCGATCGTGCTCAGGATCAGCGTGACGGCCTCGCCGGTCACCGGCATTCCGTCACGGAATTTGCCCATCAGCGTCTCGGCTGCGTGAGCGAGGGCTTCCAGACGCGGCAATCCGAGAAAGCCGCAGGTCCCTTTGATGGTATGAACAAGCCGGAAGATATTATCGAGAATCTTCGCGTTGTTCGGATCCTGTTCGAAGCGAACCAACTGATTATCGACAGTATCGAGACTCTCATTGGTCTCGGTCAGAAACTCACGCAGCAGATCGTCCATAAAATCAAGCCTTCGCGCAAACGGGCACGCAACACACGCCTCCCGGAATGAGCACAGTCTCGACGCAAAGCGTTTAATATTGGTTGAGCATTCAGAAAAGAACGCACTGAATAAAACACTAAGGCGCTCCCGGAGGATGGCACCGCCGGGGATCAGTTCATTAAGAGTTTATGAAGATGCAATCAGGATGCGGTGAGGACGACGGCGTCCGTTTCAGCCGCGAGCGACACCTTTAGCCCGCATGCCTGCGCCAGCAGCGCCGTATAATAAGGCTGCACCGCATGCGCGGACACCGATCCGGCATTGTCGAGGTTCAATTGCGCCGCGACGTTCTGCGGCTCCCGCGCATTGGTGCCTGCGGCACGAACGCGAAACCCCATCGTATCCCCTTCGCCGATTGGATCGACGGTGAGTTCACCGCCACGGGGAATGGCCTGCTGCGCGATCACGAACATATTCAGCAGCAGCTTGACGCGGTTCTTCGCCATCAGGACATGCGGCAAATTCCAGTTGATCTTGGTCTTTTGATCCTCAAGATGATTGCGCGTCATCTTCTGGGCCTCGCCGAGATCGATCTGCGATCCGGCCGATCCCGCGGCTCCATAAGCAATGCGGCAGAACTGCAGGCGCGCGGAGGTCGATTTCGCGCTTTTGCGGATCAGATCGAGCGCGAACTCGCGGTCGTCCTCCTTGTTGCTGCTGTCGAACACCTCGAGCCCGTTGACGATAGCGCCCACCGGGTTGATGAGATCATGGCATACGCGCGAGCACATCAACGCGGCGAGTTCGAGAGCATCGGGTGTAGGACCGGGGGTTGACGTGCCAGACATAGATTTCCTCGGATGTTCCAGGGATTTTTCGGCGGTTTCCCGTGATCACGCGCTGACGATGGGCAGTACCGTGCTGACGCGGCGAATCACGCGTGCTTTATGATTTGATACACTGCGGCTGGTCTCGCGGCCACCGCCCCTAGTGTCCTGAATCCGAAGTTCGCTTCATTTTGCAGCATCTTCCATAGCGAACTTCGGATTCAAAAGGACACTAGAAGATTATGATTCTAGTGTGGTTTTGGTTCGCAAGTCCGCAAATGAATGCGCTGTAGAAATGATGCGGACTTGCGAACCACACGAGCCGCCAACCACAGCGGATTGAAGGCTGAGAACACTGACATGTACGCAATTGAGACCCATCGATGACCGAAATATCCGGCCCTGCGATCGACCGCGACGCCGCAGCCCGCTTGATGGAGCCGTTGACGGACCTCGTCGCACGGGCTGGAGCTGCAATCCTGGCTGTCGATCGATCCGGCATGCGGGTCGAGGGCAAATCCGATGGATCGCCGGTCACCGAAGCCGATATGGCTGCCGATCGGATCATCGCGGATGGCTTGAAGACGCTCGTGCCCCATATTCCGGTACTGTCGGAGGAACGCACCCAGCTTGCCGCTCGCCCCTATAGAGACAGCTTTTTTCTGGTCGATCCGCTGGACGGCACCAAGGAGTTCGTCGCCGGGCGTGACGAGTTCACCGTCAACGTCGCGCTTATCACCCACGGCCAGCCACTGCTTGGCATTATCGCCGCACCCGCCCTGGGGCTGGTCTGGCGGGGGCTCGTGGGTCGGGGATCGGAGCGGCTGCTGATCACCAAGGATGGCAAATTCCGCTCGGCCCAGCCAATCCACACACGTCCTCATCCCGGTCCCGGTGGTGCCTGGATCGTGGCTGTCAGCCGGTCTCACGGCGACAAGCGGACCGAAGCCTTCATCGCGGCCCGACCCGGAGCGATCCGGCAACACTTGGGCTCGGCGATCAAGTTTGGCCGTATCGCCGAAGGGGGCGCCGACATCTATCCCCGGCTGTCCCCGACATCCGAATGGGATGTCGCGGCCGGCCATGCGGTGGTGACGGCGGCGGGGGGCAAAATCACCGACAGCAAGGGTGCCCCCCTCTGTTTTGGGGAAGCCCGTGAGGACTTTCTGGTCCCGGAATTCATCGCCTGGGGAGACCCGACGGTGGCGGGTTAGTAGTTCGAGAGGGTCTCGACCAGCGCCGGCCATCTGCCACTGGCGTGTTTGAGTATCCCGTCCGGATCGGCTTCAAAGGCCGTGCGGTTGTCTTCACGGCTGAAGAGATACAGCCGTTCGGCGGAAATCAGCCATAACTGCGCCCGTCCTGCGACGGCTCGCCCCTGCGCTACATCCACCGGATCATACCCGCCGAACCGGGGTCCGTAGATGTCCGGATGGGCGAGGAAAACCGCACGATTGGCATCGTTTCGAAAGCGCCAGACCGCCCCGGCCCTGGACGTTTCGATATCCGGCTCTCCCTTCGTCGCCTCAGCGTCGGTGAAATAGGCCACGGGATCGAAACCATCGATGGCCAAGCCGCTATGGCGGTTCACAACCACTCGCTCGGTCAGCCCCGCCCATGCCCCGGCATACGGTCCAGCGAGGACCACAGCCCCGGCCAATACCGCAACACAGGCGATTCTAAGGTGCCGCCCTTTATTTTCCTGCCGCCGTGCCGTCATAGTTGATGCTGATAAACAATCGAGTCGGGGACGTGGGACCGGAGCTTAAGCCATTGCTTCTCAGCAAGGCGTTAAGCGATGGCTATGAAACTCGGCCATCCGGTGGTCCAAGGGGTTCTTTCATGACTTTCGCTTCGCGCATTGCGGCGCTGGTGTTTGCAGCGACGATTTCCCTGGCAATGCCGGCCTCTGCCCAACAGCGAGCTGCCCCCAATAGCTATGGCCCCGACGAACTGGTCGGTGCGGGTCACAGATTCTTCGGCGGCGTGTCCCGCGGGCTGGCATCGGTCATCGAGCGTGCGGTGAGCCAGTGGGGCCTGCCCAACGGCTACGTGCTCGGCGAGGAAGGCAGCGGCGCTTTCGTCGCCGGCCTGCGCTATGGCGAAGGCACGCTCTACACCAAGAACGCCGGCGACCTGCGGGTCTACTGGCAGGGCCCGTCGGTCGGCTTCGACTGGGGCGGCGACGGCGCCCGCACCATGGTGCTGGTCTACAACCTGCCCGCCACCGACGCGATCTATCAGCGCTTCGCCGGCATCGACGGCTCGGCCTACATCATCGGCGGCTTCGGCATGACGGCGCTGACGGCGAATGGCATCGTGCTGGTTCCGATCCGTTCCGGCGTCGGTCTGCGGCTGGGCGCCAACATCGGCTACCTGAAGTTCACGCCCCGCGCGACGTGGAATCCCTTCTGATTCCGAGTTCCTGACCGGACCTTCACCGACGGTGGCCGAGCCGCCCGCGGATTTACGTTAACGCACTGCCCCGCTAGCTTTTTCCACGCCCCGCGGGCATGGTAAAAACAGTTATTTCTGATGCAGGGGTCACACATATGGTCGAACCGATCATGTATTTGGCGATCGGTTTTCTGGTCTCGATGCTGTTCGGTCTGATGATCGTACCGCTGGTCCATAACCGTGCGGTGCGGCTGACGACCAAGCGTCTCGAGGCAGCGACGCCGCTGTCGATGGCCGAGATCCAGGCCGACAAGGACCAGTTACGCGCCGAATTTGCGATGTCCGCGCGCCGCCTCGAAATGAGCGTCGAGCAGCTCAAGAACAAGACCTCGAGCCAGCTTGCCGAGCTCGGCAAGAAATCCGACGCGATCAACCGCCTGAAGATCGAACTCGGCGAGAAGAACGCCGCGATTTTTGCGCTGGAAGCGCGCGAGAAAGCGCTGAAGGATCAGCTGCGCGCGACGGAAGAAGAATTCAACGTCAAGACGCAATCCTTGCGCACCGCCGAGCAGCAACTGGCCGGCAAACAGACCGACCTCGGCAAGCTCAACAGCGAACTCTCCCAGAGCTCGATGACGGCGGAAAGCCGCCAGATCGAACTGCTCGCGGTTCGCAGCCAGATCGAAGCGCTGCAGAACCGTGTCAACGACGCCGAAAAGGAAGTCGCCAGCAGCCAGCAGCGCCTGACAGATCATCGCAACGAAGCTGAGATTGCGACACGCGAACTGAGCGACGCACGCGGCAAGGTCGAGAATCTGAGCGGGCGGGTCGGCGACCTCGATCGCCAGTTGGTGGTGCAGACCAAAGAAACCGAAATGCTCTCCACCCGCGTCACCGACCTCGAAAACCGGCTGGCATTGCAGGGCAAGATCCTCGCCGAGCGCGAATACGAGAACAACCTGCTGCGCCAGCAGGCCGAAGCCGCAAAACAGACCGAGCAGAAACTGCGCGAGGATATGGCGGCCGGCACCGGCAATTCGAGCACGATGGACAAGCTTCGCGCGGAGAAAACCGCGCTCGAAGAACAGCTCACCGTCGCCCGCGACGAACGCGCCAAGGTTCAGCGCGACATCAATCTTATTCAGCAGCAGGCGGAAAGCTCGTGGTCCACCGAGCGCATGGAGAATGCGCTGCTGCGGGAGCGGATCAACGACATCGCGGCCGAGGTGGCCAAGCTCGCGGTGACGCTCGAAGGTCCGGACTCGCCGATCGAGGCCATTCTGGCGTCGGAAGAGCGGAAGCCGGCTATCAGCGCGATCGTCAAAGCGACGACGGCGAACGGCACGCCCCCCAACGGAGCCGCCACCGAGGCGCGCGGCACGCTGGCCGAGCGGATTCGGGCGCTCCAGGCGCATGCTTCACGGGCCCGCCAGCCGGGTTAAGCCGAATTCTCGCGCGTTCCGCCTGCCCGCGCTTGACACCCCTACCCCCGCTTCCGTAAATCCGGGGCTTGCACGATCCCTACCGGTCGTTCACGGGCGCATAGCTCAGCGGGAGAGCGTTCCCTTCACACGGGAGAGGTCCAAGGTTCGATCCCTTGTGCGCCCACCATTTCCAAGGCGTTTCGTGAAGCGGTGTTGAGGTCGCGTTATCTGCGACCCTTGGGGAGTGGCAATGACGACGCTCGACGCCTCGCCGCAAGACGACGTCCCGCACACAACCGCGTCTCGCCCCAAACTGATCATTGCCAGTTTCGAACCCCTCGACCGGTCAAGTCACTGGTTGAACGAACTCGTGTCCTTCAAGGACGAAGGAAGCGCACTGGGAAGGTCTGTCCGGATCCTCACGCTCGATTCGGCTGACGCGCATGTTGCCGCAACCCTTTCGGCCGAATCTGTTCTCGAACCTTTGCCCGCTTTGGACGTCAACGCCGACAACTATGTCTCTCAACTTGTTGCATTCGCCGATACGACCGGACGTCTTGAACCACTGTGGGCACGCCTCGACGCGGAGAAACTCACCGAACAGGACCTGATCTACTTTCCGCGAGGGCACCCGATCCTCATCCACGGCATAGGGTCATGGCTTGCACAGCGGCCGCAGGAGCAACGCCCGAGCGTCTTTTTCCGTATCATCGGCGACGAACTGACCGATCTCGAAACGGGGCGTTTTAGACCTAGAGCCGCGTTCTACCGTCTTGCCTGCGCTGATCTTCGCACACGGCCCGGACAGGAACGGGTGTTCTTTCTGGTCAATTCGAAGGCGAAGGCTCGCACGGTCTCGCGCGTGTGTGGACGCCGTCCGTTCATGATGCAGCATCATTTCGGCCGGATCGCAGCGGATGTGCCCGTCACGACGCCGCCGAATCCGACCATCTATGTGCACCTGAACATGAGATCGGGCAGGCTTGCCGCCAATCTAGGTGACGTTATTCAGCGCGTGACCGCTGCTGAACCGTCTACCAGGTTTCTGATCAAGGCTCCCGCTGAACTCCTGGGAACACTTGCGAAGCTGAAATCCAGGGTCGCCTCATTCGTGGAGGTGATTTCTGCCGAGCAAGGGGTGGGTGAATATCTCGCCAACCTTGCGCGGTGTTCGATGGTTTGGCTGGCTTATGAAGCACAGCCATACAGGGCATTGACCTCCGGCGTCTTCACGGAGGCGGCCAGCCTCGGCAAACCTGTTGTGGTCCCGCGCCACACCTGGATGGATGAAAAAATCGCCGAAGGCTACGGCGTCGGCGTGACGTTCGATGACCACGCAACGTCTTCCGTCGCGGGCACGCTTCTGCATGCTCTGCGGCGTCGCGATCAACTCGGAACTGCAGCACGGGAGATTGCCCCACGCCTTGGCGAAGAGACAGGTTGCCGCCGATTCATTGAAACCATGATTGCACTGTCCAGAACGGCCCCCGATATGGAGCCCCGTTATCAGATCGGCGACGGGATTGATTTCAGCGACGCGCTCGACTCGCGCTGTTTCATGCGCGCGGGATGGGGAGTTACTGAATCATGGGGCGTCTGGACGGTCGATCGCCTCGCTGAACTCGAGTTGCCGGTTCACGCGAAAACCGGCGAGCGGCTCGTGCTGAACGCCTTTGCCAACGCATTTCGGGGAAAGAGAAATCAACCTGTTCGCGTCCGTGTGTCCGTCGCGGGTCAACAGGTCGCGGAGTGGGTGTTCGATGCCGCAATGTTCCGCAGCAGTCAGCCGCGCTGGCTGACGGCGCAACTCCCGCCTGACGCGAGCGACGACCCCAGCGGCATCCTCAAGATCTCGTTCGAGGTGGATGCACCGAAATCGCCGTTGTCCGAGGGATTGTCGACCGATCCGCGAACCCTCGGATTGGGCTTGTATAAACTGTCCTTGAATACGATCGCATGAGAGCGGCGCTTCAGTGTCAGCGGCTGCCCGCGCTTGACACCCCTGCCTCGCCTCCGTAAATCGCAGCCTCGAAGACACGAACCCAATGGTTCCGGGCGCATAGCTCAGCGGGAGAGCGTTCCCTTCACACGGGAGAGGTCCAAGGTTCGATCCCTTGTGCGCCCACCATCCGGCCCCGATTCCGGATTTGACTAAATCCTCATTTTTTCTTTGTCTTCTTTGCCTTCTTCTTGCCCGGCGCTTTCTGCGATTTCGCTACCATTCGCAGTTTCGTTCCTGCGATCAGATTCGACATGATTGCCCGCTTGACCGGCTTCTCGAACAGTTCACGCGGCAGCGATTCACCTTCCACTCTTCTCTGCACCCAATCAGTTACGACGCTTTCGACCTCAGCCGCACTTGCCACCCTGGGCCGCGGACTGCGAGTTGCTTTTTTAGCGGCAGGCAATTTTCGCTTTTCTACGATTGATTGCACCAAATCCAGAACCTCCTTGTGTTCCAGAAGCGTCCCGTGATCGCTGGCCTGCTGGAGTTCATATCGATTTTTCTTCAGACAATATGCGTGCCATGCGGACCATGCAGGCACGGTGCCGTCGCCGGGGCCAGCCAGTCCGGTCAGCGGGCTGGGGCTCGTCCCCGGCACGATCGTATCGCCATCGATATCGTTCCAATAAATTTCAACCGCTGTATTCAAATCCCGTGAAGAGCGGACGTTGAAGAAAATCGGAGCAATGTTGGCGTCGATTGGTTGGGAAATGTTGTCCATCTCCTTGCTTGCGCGAATGAGATACTGCTTGTGATCTCTGACGGCTTTTGGCCAGCGCTTCATCATATTGGGATCAAATGGATCGTTATCGTCTTTCTCATCGACGCTGCGTTGCGGATATCGCGACAATCCGAGCTTTGAACCGTCACGATCGTAGACAGCCTTCGGCAGAAACATGAGCGTATAGGGGCCGACAAGCGATGCCACGATGCGCACAACCGTGGCGGCCTTATAGATCGTGTTCATCAAGCCGGGTATTCCGACGAAGTAGCGATCCTGATGGGTAGACGTTCCGTAAAACGGAGTCGCGACCGTCAAAATCGCGTTGAACTTCAGCGAACTGAGCTCCTTGTCTCTTAGGGCATCGGTGCAAACCATCCCGCCCATGCTGTGGCAAACAATCGTCAGGTTGGGAATTGGATCGACGCCATAGGCCTCCAATACACCATCGCGGAAGTCCAAGATAAAATTCTTGAACTGGAGCGCGCTGTCAGCAACCGGCCTGCGCCAATCGAACCCGAATACAAAGTAATTCCAGTTCCGGCGCCGTGCCCGATCATATAGCTCGTCGTAAGGAGTTTGGTTCAGGAAACTAAGCGGCCCATGGGCAGCAATGACGTGCGATTGGAGGTCTTTCTCGTCGCTCTCGATCTCCAGCGTTTTTGCATCGAACTTGATGGGGCCAATGCCGATATCCATCCAAACAATGTCAGTGAAGACGTTAGGACTGTTTGGATGGGGACCCTCCGTACGCTCCAGCTGCGATCCCATGCCTCCTGGCAAAAAGATCACCGTCCGCCTGTTTGGATCGAACCCGCTTAGCAAACTCTCGAGTTGGTGGTCGTAGTAGCTGTCGATGAGCGCCTTACGATACTTCTCATAAGTCATCCGAATATTCCTTTATGAAAAAGTCAAAAAATACGCACTCAAAAAAGGCATCGTCGCAATATGCGGCTCAGGCGGTCAAGCTGCCGTTTGACATTACCTAAATCATACAGCGCCTTGCCCGTGTCCGCGTGATAAGGCCAAAACTCCGGCAATCCCGCATCAGGGAAACTGCGTAGCTTGACAAAATTGTGCGCCGCACGCCGGCCACTGTCGAACCGCGATCACCACGCGCATGCACGGCCTCCCGCGCAAGCTGACGGGGGGGCAAAGCGATCGGGCATTATCGGCAGCTAAAACGCACGTCTTGGCAGTGCGGCGTTGCACCGGGCTGGCACAGCAAAGCGCGCTTGATTACACCATGGCAGGGAGACAGTGCTCGCGACCCACCGCTTTCCAGCAGCTGAGAGCAAACGACCAGATGAAAATCTGGATCAGTCGAAGGCGGCCTTGACGGTGTCGTACTTCCCTCCGAGGGTGGTGCCGAGACCATTCACCGCCGCAACAATCGCAACCGCGATGCCCGTTGCAATCAGGGCATACTCGATCGACGTCGCAGCCGCTTCATCCCGAATAAAATCAACCACCATCTTCATGGGCTCAACCTCGTTGCAATTCTTGCACGTGATCACCGCGCCGGGCGACCGTCTTGACAGGCCACGGCTAACCTAGCCGCAAGAAGCTGCTGAAGACTTAACTAAACCTTTCCATAATACCGGCCCGCGTCACCCCGCAGCGCATCTGCACCCGCAGACATCTCCGCTAGACGCCGCCATCGCGTGGGTCAAAGCATCAAATCTCGGCCGACCTCAGAGCGAGCAGCGCCAGCAGTTTCATGCGTTCAGGATCGCGTTCGCCTTGTGACGCAAGCTCGACGATATTTTTCGCCAGCGCCTGAACACGCGCCGACCCCACCGGAAACGGCAGGGTCTGAACTGCCTCTTCAAAGGCCTGCGTCATCACCGCAATGGTGTCGGGGCTGAACGACGAGCCATGGAAAACGTGCATGTCGGGAAACCTGGCAAGACTTCTTGTACGCATTCAACGCACAAGACTTGCGCAGGGTTCCCTCTGCCTTCGTGAGTTACATCACCACCTCGATCAGCCGCGGTCCCTTCTCACGCACCGAGTTGGTCAGTGCGTTTGAAAAATCCTCAGCAGTCGTGACCGACTGGGCCGGAACACCCATGCCCTTCGCCAGCGATACCCAGTCGAGCGCCGGATTGTCGAGGTTGAGCATGTCGAGCGCCTTGCGTCCCGGCTCGCCCGCATCGACGCCGGCGAACTCGCCCTTCAGGATCTGATAGGTGCGATTGGCAAAAACAATCGTCGTGACGTCGAGCCCTTCGCGCGCCTGCGTCCACAGCGACTGCAGCGTGTACATCGCGCTGCCATCGCCGACCATGCAGATCACCTTGCGATCCGGGCACGCGACCGCGGCTCCGGTCGCAACCGGAGTCGAGAAGCCGATCGATCCGCCCATATTCTGCAGCCAGTCGTGCGGAGCTGCCGCCGCCGTCGGCGGAAAAAATCCGCGGCCGGTGGTGATCGATTCATCCACCATGATCGCATTCTCGGGAATGGCCATCGCGATCACTTGCGCGATGGACGCATGCGTCAGCGCGCCAGTGGGCTTGGCCAGTTCGACAAGCTGCTGCGGTTTCGCATCAGTTGCCTTGGCGCCGAGCGCATCGGCCAGCGCATGCAGCGCGGCGACCGAATTTTCGCCGGCTTCGCACATGCGATGAACCTCGCAACCTTCCGGCTTGAGCAGGCTCGGCTTGTTCGGATAGGCGAAGAACGCCACCGGGTCGTTGGTCTCGATCAGAACGATGTGCCGGAAATTCTTCAGGATCGGCAGCGCCTGCTCGATCACATAGGGAATGCGGTCGATGGAAAAGCGCCCGCGGCCCCGCGCCATGCGCGGATTGTAGGTCTGGCCCATCACCTTGCATCCGGTCTTGCCGGCAATGCGCGCGGCCAGCGCAAGCCCCTCTTCGGTCAACGCCTTGCCTGTCAGCAGCAGCAGCGTCTGCTCGCCGCTGCGCAGAACGCGCGCGGCCTCGTCGACGGCCTTTGGCGAGTAGCTGGCGCGCTGCGAGTCCGCAGGCACCTGCGCGATACCGTCGGCTTCGTTCCAGGCCGTGTCGGCGGGCAGAATAAGTGTGGCGATCTGCCCGGGATGGCTTTTGGCCGCGGCAATCGCGGCAGCTCCATCGCGTGCAATCGATTTTGAATCCGGCGAGGTGCGGACCCAGGCCGACATCGGCCGGGCAAGGCCTTCGATGTCCGACGTCAGCGGCGCATTGTATTCGATGTGATAGGTCGCATGCTGTCCGACGATGTTGACGATGCCGGAGTGCGCCTTCTTCGCGTTGTGCAGGTTGGCGAGGCCATTGGCGAGGCCGGGCCCCAGGTGGAGCAGCGTCGATGCCGGCTTTCCGGCCATCCGGTAATACCCATCGGCTGCGCCGGTCACGACGCCTTCAAACAGCCCGAGTACGCATCGCATGCCATCGACCCGGTCCAGGGCGGCGACAAAGTGCATCTCCGATGTGCCTGGGTTGGTGAAGCAGACATTCACGTCGCCCGCGACCAATGTTCGCACCAGGCTTTCCGCACCGTTCATTATTTCACTCCCGTTCGAGATTTTTGTTGTGATGCCGTTAGTGTCCTGAATCCGAAGTTCGCTTCATTTTGCAGCACTTTCCGTAGCGAACTTCGGATTCAAAAGGACACTAGAAATTATGATTCTAGTGTGGCTCTGGTTCACAAGTCCGCAAAGAACACGCTGCAGAATGACGCGGACTTGCGAACCGCCACACTAGATGAACCATCCTTATGACAGTTCGTCAAAGGCTGCGGTAGGTTCGATCGGCAGCACGACTGCGCGCGTGAGGCATATCTTGCGGGACCACATCGGACGTTGAATACGCATGTTCAGCGGACCATCACGCGTCCGTGGGTTGCGAAGGCAAGGAAATTGTGGCCTTTCTCGCGAGTTCGTGGCACCTCTGCCCCCTACGCAATACTCTCCAAGCGAACATTTCAACGACTGTCTGGCGAGCTCTTACGAGGATTCTAATGAAGCGCCTTTTGACCGTATTTCTGACCGCCGCGACCTTGCTTGGCGGCACCGGCTTCGCGATGGCGGATGCCGAGTTCAATCCGTTACTTCAGCTTTTTGGCGGCGGTGGAATGAGCGGCGGGTCTGGCCCGATTCCGCGCACCACGGTCGGCTTCCAGGGTAATTACGCGCCGGGAACGATCATCATCGATACCAGGGAACGTCGCCTGTATCTGGTGCAGGAGGGCGGCCGTGCCCTGCGTTACGGCATCGGTGTCGGCCGTGACGGCTTCCGTTGGGGTGGAACGCATCGCGTCACCGCGAAGAAGGAATGGCCGAGCTGGACGCCGCCGGCGCAGATGTTGCGCCGCCGCCCGGACCTGCCGCGCCACATGGTCGGAGGCCCTGACAATCCGCTCGGCGCGCGCGCTCTGTATCTTGGATCGACACTCTATCGCATTCACGGCTCCAACGAGCCCGAGACGATCGGTCAGGCCGTCTCGTCAGGTTGTTTCCGGATGGTCAATGACGACGTCATCGACCTTTACAACCGGGTACGGGTCGGCACGACGGTCGTCGTCAAGAACTAAGGTTCGCCCTGCAAGCTCTCCCAAAGCCGGCCCTCTGTGGCCGGCTTTGTTATTTTGTCGCCAGCCGGTCAACGACCTCCTTGCACGACGCCGGTGTGACGGCTAGCTCAATTGCAATGGACACATCCGCGACAATACGGCGACTGACATCGGGCATCGCCGCCATGGTGGGTTGCCTCGCGCTCAACACCACATCGTTGCCGTCGGCCCTTGCGGAAACACCCAGCATCAGCGCGCGCCAGCGCAGCGAGAAAAAGGTCTTCACCGACGGCCAGATCATCGACGGCTTCATGAAGACGGCATTCGGCGCGGAGTATCATCTCGCCGGCCGCGTCGATCGTATCCGTAAATACCAGATGCCGGTGCGCATCTTTGTCGATGGCTCAGCCCGCCCCGACCGGCACAAGCAGATCGGAAAGGTTGTCCGCGACATCGCGATGCGGATACAGCACCTCGATATTGCGATGGCAGACAGGCGCGACGATGCCAACACCATCATCACCCTGGTCCGCGACCGTGATCTTCAAAAAACGATCACCGCGTTCTTTGGCGCGGAGAAGGCCAAGGAAATCCACGACTCGCTGGACCCGCAATGCCTGTCCGGATTCCGCAAGAACGAGAACTACGAGATCCAGCGTTCGGACGTGATCCTTACCATCGACAACGGCAACTTCGTGTTTCTCGATTGCGCCTACGAGGAGCTGCTGCAGTCGCTTGGGCCGATCAACGACACGGACTCGGTGCCGTGGACGATGTTCAACGATCAGGTCTCGATGGGATTCTTCGGCGTGTACGACCAATACATCATGAACATTCTCTACGATCCGCGCATCAAGGCCGGGATGACCGTCGAGGAGGTTCGCGCCCTGCTACCCGCGATCCTGCCCGACGTGCGGACATGGATCGCCAAGGTGAATCACCTGCCGCGATAGGCTTGCTTGGGCGCTTCTGCTGTCCGGCAGATACTGCCGTCCACTCTGTCATTGCGAGGAGCACTTGCGACGAAGCAATCCAGCCCTTGCTTGATCTTTTCTGGATTGCTTCGCTTCGCTCGCAATGACGCCGACGGATGGTCGACGTCCTCACGCCGTCTTTTCAAACAGCTCCCGCCCGATCAGCATGCGGCGGATTTCGCTGGTGCCGGCGCCGATCTCATAGAGCTTCGCGTCGCGCAGCAACCGCCCGGTCGGATAGTCGTTGATGTAACCGTTGCCGCCAAGCAGCTGGATCGCATCCAGCGCACACTGGGTCGCGCGTTCCGCCGCGTACAGGATCGCGCCAGCGGCGTCCTCGCGCGTGGTCTCGCCGCGGTCGCAAGCCTTGGCAACCGCGTAGACGTAGGCGCGCGAGGCATTCATCGCCACATACATATCGGCGACTTTTCCCTGCACGAGCTGGAAGCTGCCGATCGGCTCGCCGAACTGCTTGCGCTCGTGAATGTAGGGCATCACGACATCAAGGCACGCCTGCATGATGCCGAGAGGGCCGGCCGCCAGCACCGCGCGCTCGTAATCGAGGCCGGACATCAGTACGTTGACGCCGCGCCCAACGTGACCCAACACATTCTCCTCGGGGACTTCGCAATCCTCGAACACCAGTTCGCAGGTATCCGAGCCGCGCATGCCGAGCTTGTCGAGCTTCTGCGCAGTGGAGAATCCCTTCATGCCCTTTTCGATCAGGAACGCGGTCATGCCGCGCGGCCCGGCAGCCGGATCGGTCTTGGCGTAGACCACCAGCGTCTCGGCAATCGGACCGTTGGTGATCCACATCTTGTTGCCGTTGATGACGTAGCGATCGCCCTTCTTCTCAGCGCGCGTCTTCATCGACACGACGTCCGATCCCGCGCCCGGCTCCGACATCGCCAGTGCTCCGACGTGCTCGCCGGAAATCAGCTTCGGGAGATACTTTCGCTTTTGGGCTTCGCTGCCGTTGCGCCGGATCTGGTTGACGCAGAGGTTTGAATGCGCGCCGTAGGACAAGCCCACCGACGCAGAACCGCGCGAGATTTCCTCCACCGCGATGCAGTGCTCGAGATAGCCCAACCCAGCGCCACCGTACTCTTCCTCGACAGTGATGCCGTGCAGGCCGAGCGCGCCCATCTTGGGCCAGAGGTCGCGCGGGAACTGGTTGCTCTTGTCGATCTCCTCGGCGCGCGGCGCGATCTCGTTTGCCGAGAAATCCCGGACGGTTTCGCGGATCGCATCCGCGGTCTCGCCAAGATCGAAGTTGAACATATTCTGCGCGTTCGGAATCATCAGGTTTTCTCCCCGGGCGGTTCTTGATGACGGCCGGCCCTTGTTCGGCAGGACCATGCCACGGGCCGGTTGCGGGGAGAAGAGCCGGAAGCACCGGAACACGCTGGCGCCTCCCTTGCGGCAATCCTGCCCCCGGACGCCGGGGAGAAGGCCACAGGACGGGCCGGCGAAATGTCTTGTGTCTGACATTTCGCCGGGCAATTTCGCGGGCGCGGCTATGCCAGCGCGCGCGAGGCTTCCCGCACCTTGCGAGTCGACTCATCGACAGACCGTGTCGCGTCCGCGATGTCGTTCATATTGGAGTTGATGTCAGTCACGCCTTTCGCCGCAACCTGCATGTTGGCCGAAATGCTCTGCGTCACCGACGCCTGCTCTTCAACGGAAGCCGCGATTGCCGCCGAGATTTCATTGATACGGGAAATCGTCTGCGTGATCGCCTCGATCACGTTCACCGCGCTGGTCGTGGTTCCCTGAACCTCAGCGATTTGCGCGCTGATTTCGTCGGTCGCCTTGGCGGTCTGGGTCGCGAGGCTTTTGACTTCCGATGCCACGACGGCGAAGCCCCTGCCCGCATCGCCGGCTCGCGCCGCCTCAATGGTGGCATTGAGCGCGAGCAGGTTGGTCTGTTCGGCGATGTTGTTGATGAGCTTGACCACGTCGCCGATCTTCTGGGCAGCAATTGCAAGGCCCGACACGATGGCGCTTGTCTCGTTGGCCTGCTGGACCGCCTGCAGCGAGATGGTGAGCGCGTCCGCGGCCTGACGGCTGATTTCTCCGACGGAGGCTGCAAGTTCCTCCGCGCCGGACGCGACCGCCTGCATGTTGGACGATGTCTGTGTCGATGCACTCGCTGCCGATGTCACCCGCTCCGAGGTCGAGGCAACGGCCTCTGTGATCTGCCCCAGATCGATATCGATGGATTTCTGAACCTCGCCGCGGCGGATGCGGTCCTCCACCTGCGCTGTGGTGTCGGTGGCGAACTTGACCACCTTGGCGAGTTTGCCGTCCGCGCCCCGGATCGGATTGTAGGAGGCTTGAATCCAGATCACCTTGCCGCCCTTGCCAACACGTTTGTATTCGGCAGCCTGATAGTCGCCGCGGCGCAGAGAATCCCAGAATTCGCGATAGGCGGAGCTGTCCCGGTACTGGGATTCCACGAACATGCCATGATGCTTGCCCTGGATTTCCTCCAGCCGATAACCGAGCGTGCTCAGAAAATTCTCGTTGGCGGTAATGATCGTACCGTCGAGGTTGAACTCGATCACCGCCTGCGATTTCTGAATGGCCGCGATCTGGCCTTCGTAATCTGCGCTCTTCAGTTTCTGCTCGGTGACGTCGGTGGCGAACTTGACCACCTTGTACGGCTTGCCGCCACGGTCCAGCAGCGGGTTGTACGAGGCCTGGATCCAGACCGGCCGGCCGCCCTTGGCGATGCGCGGAAACTCACGCGCCTGGTATTCCCCCCGGCGCAGGGCGTCCCAGAATTCGCGGTACTCCGCCCGCTCGCGAAGTTCGGGGTCTACAAAAATGCGGTGGTGCTGGCCCTGAATCTCGTCCAGCCGATAACCCATGGCATTCAGAAAGTTGGAATTGGCGGTCACAATTGTGCCATCGAGGTTAAACTCGATCACCGCCTGTGATTTGCTCAACGCGTCAAGTTTTGCCGTAAGTTCCTGAGAGGACTTAAACAATTTCATTTCGCACGCTCCCTTTTATGGGTGAGACGCGAGAAGGGTAAGCCGAATCCGTTAACCAAGCTTTATCTACGTGCGAGCTCCCGTATTTTCCCCTTCAGGTTGCATATATTTTTACCACCGCGCCCAGTGGAATGGCGGAACGCGTGGTTCCGAAGCAATCAGCCTCGCAACTAAACGACAGTGGTCGTGCTTGCCTCATGGCCTGCGAGCGGGTGTAATTCGATCAACGACAAGCTGCCGGGATCAATCCACGGAAGCGATCTAAGGGAGAGGCGCGATGCACGGCACGCTGGATCTTGCGCAAAACTCCGAGCAGAAGGCGGCGCGCGACAAGGCCTATTCGACTCCGCTCGCGGATTTCAATCCCGGCGACCCCGACCTTTTTCGCAACGATACGTTCTGGCCCTATTTCGAACGGCTGCGGAAGGAGGACCCTGTCCACTACTGCAAGGACAGCCAGTTCGGTCCGTACTGGTCGGTGATGAAGTACAACGACATCATGCATGTCGAGACCAATCATCAAATCTATTCGTCGGAATCGAGTCTCGGCGGAATCACGATCCGGGACGCGCCGCCTGAATTCCGCCGTCCGATGTTCATCGCCATGGATCAGCCAAAACACAGTGCCCAACGCAAGACCGTCGCGCCGATGTTCACGCCCACCCATCTCGACCAGCTTGCCGACACGATCCGCCAGCGCGCCGCGCAGTGCCTGGATTCGCTGCCGCGTAACGCCACCTTCGACTGGGTCGACCGGGTCTCGATCGAGCTCACCACCCAGATGCTGGCGACCTTGTTCGATTTTCCGTGGGAGGATCGCCGCAAGCTGACGCGCTGGTCCGATGTCGCCACAGCCCTGCCCGGCAACACCGAGATCATCGCGTCCGAGGACGCCCGGCAGGCCGAATTGCAGGAATGCGCGGCCTATTTCTCGAAGCTGTGGAACGAGCGGATCAACGCCGCGCCGAAAAGCGACCTCATCTCGATGATGGCTCATGCGGAAGCGACCCGCGACATGGACCCCAAGACGTTTCTGGGAAATCTCATCCTCCTGATTGTGGGCGGCAACGACACCACCCGCAACTCGCTCTCCGGCGGCCTTTACGCACTGAACCAGAATCCCCACGAGTATCAAAAGCTGCGCGACAACCACGCATTGGTCGACAGCATGGTGCCGGAAATCGTCCGCTGGCAGACGCCGCTGGCGCATATGCGCCGCACTGCGCTGCAGGATACCGAGTTACGCGGCAAAACCATCCGCAAGGGCGACAAGGTCGTGATGTGGTATGTTTCGGGCAACCGTGACGACGAAGTGATCGAGAACCCCGACAGCTTCATCATCGATCGCGCCCGCCCCCGCCAGCATTTGTCGTTCGGCTTCGGCATCCACCGCTGCGTTGGAATTCGCCTGGCGGAATTACAATTGAAGATCGTTTGGGAGGAGATTCTCAAGCGCTACGACAACATCGAAGTGGTCGAGCCACCGCATCGGGTGTATTCCAGTTTCGTCAAGGGCTATGAGACCCTTCCGGTGCGGCTGGTGTCATAGCAAAGCCGGCATCCGGCAATAAGAATACGGGCGTCAGACACGCCGTGAAAATTGGGTCTTGGGGACAAGGAAACGAACGATGCACGGAACGATCAACGTGGCCCGCGACGAGCGCCAGAAGGCTGCGCGCGAGAAGGCCTATTCGATGCCGCTCTCGGAATTCCACCCCGGTGCGCCCGAACTGTTCCGGAGCGATACGCTGTGGCCCTATTTCGAGCGGCTTCGCAAGGAAGAGCCCGTGCACTACTGCACGACCTGCCCGGTCGGAGATTACTGGTCGGTGACCAAGTACAACGACATCATGCATGTCGACACCAACGCCGCGATCTTCTCGTCGGACGTCAAGCTCGGCGGCATCTCCCTGCGCGACGTCACCGACGACTACAGCTGGCCGAGTTTCATCGCAATGGACGAGCCGAAGCACGGCCCGCAGCGCAAGACCGTATCGCCGATGTTCATGCCGGGGCCCCTCGACCGGATGGCTGTTCTTATTCGCGAACGCGCGGCCGACATTCTCGACAACCTGCCGCGCAACGAGACCTTCAACTGGGTCGATCGCGTCTCCGTCGAGCTGACGACGCAGATGCTTGCCACGCTGTTCGACTTTCCGTGGGAGGATCGGCGCAAGCTGACGCGCTGGTCGGACCTTGCGACCGCGCTGCCCAAGAGCGGCATTTACGAGAGCGAAGAGCAGCGCCTGAAAGAACTGGGCGAGTGCGCCGACTATTTCATCGGGCTGTGGAATGAACGCGTGAACGCCGAGCCGAAGGGCGACCTGATTTCAATGATGGCGCACAGCGACGCGACCCGCCACATGAACCGCGACGAACTGCTCGGCAACCTCATCCTGCTGATCGTCGGCGGCAACGACACCACCCGCAACTCGATGACCGGCTCGGTGCTGGCGCTCAACGAAAATCCGGACCAGTACGACAAGCTGCGCGACAACCATGCGCTGATCGACAGCTTCGTCCCCGAAGTGATCCGCTGGCAGACGCCGCTGGCCCATATGCGCCGCACGGCGCTGCAGGATACCGAACTCGGCGGCAAGCTGATCAAGAAGGGCGACCGCGTCGTGATGTGGTACGTCTCAGGAAATCGCGACGGCGAAGTGATCGAGAATCCGGACAGCTTCATTATCGACCGTGCCCGTCCGCGGACGCATATGTCGTTCGGCTTCGGCATTCACCGCTGCGTCGGCATGCGGCTGGCTGATTTGCAGCTCAAGATCATCTGGGAAGAAATACTCAAGCGGTTCGACAACATCGAGGTTGTCGGTGAACCCAAGCGCGTGTACTCGAGCTTCGTGAAGGGCTACGAGGAACTGCCGGTTCGCATCAACGCGTAGGCCCCGGACCCAGCGGCTCGCGACGGCCGCGATTTCCACTGTTGCAAAATCGGAATACGGCTGCGCGTCTGGCGCGGCTGGAACGCGTATCATCAATCTGCCAAAGCATGGTCATGACACATCAAGAGCAAGACTTTTCCGACATCCGCGAATCCGTAGCAAAACTCTGCGCCCAATTCCCCGGCGAATACTGGCGCAAGCTGGATCGCGAAATGGCCTATCCGAAAGAGTTCGTGCAGGCCCTGATCGACGCCGGCTACCTGTCGGTGCTGATCCCCGAGGAATACGGCGGCTCGGGACTGAAGCTGTCGGCGGCAGCGGCGATCCTCGAGGAAATCCAGCGCGCAGGCTGCAACGGCGGCGCCACCCACGCCCAGATGTACACCATGGGCACGCTGCTGCGGCACGGCAGCGAGGAGCAGAAGGCCAAGTGGCTGCCGCGCATCGCTTCGGGCGAACTGCGGCTGCAGGCTTTCGGCGTCACCGAGCCGACCAGCGGCACCGATACGTCGTCGCTCAAGACTTTTGCGAAGCGTGATGGCGACCACTACGTGGTCAACGGCCAGAAGATCTGGACCAGCCGCGCCGAATACTCCGACCTGATGATCCTGCTGGCGCGCACGACGCCGAAGGAACAGGCCGCCAAGCGCACCGACGGACTGTCGGTTTTCATCGTGGACATGCAGGAAGCGAAGAAGGCTGGCGGACTGACGATCCGGCCGATCCGCACCATGATGAACCACGCGACCACGGAAGTGTTCTTCGACAACATGAAGGTGCCTGCCGAAAACCTCATCGGCGAGGAAGGCAAGGGCTTCCGCTACATCCTGTCGGGCATGAATGCGGAACGCATCCTGATCGCGTCGGAGTGCGTCGGCGACGCCAAGTGGTTTATCAAAAAGGCCAGCGACTACGCCAAGGAACGCTCGGTGTTCGGGCGGCCGATCGGCCAGAATCAAGGCATCCAGTTCCCGATCGCCAAATCCTACGCCAACATGCGCGCCGCCGAACTGATGGTGCGGGAAGCCACGCGCCTCTACGAAGCCGGCAAGGACTGCGGCGCGGAGGCCAACATGGCCAAGATGCTCGCCGCCGATGCGTCGTTCGAAGCCGCCAACGCCTGCATCCAGACCCATGGCGGCTTCGGCTTCGCTGAGGAATACGACATCGAGCGCAAATTCCGCGAAACGCGGCTTTATTCGGTGGCGCCGATCTCCACCAACCTGATTTTGTCGCATCTTTCCGAGCATGTGCTCGGCATGCCGCGTTCCTACTGAGAGACACCATGTTGCCGCTTGAAGGACTAACCGTCATCGCCGTCGAGCAGGCGGTCGCAGCCCCGTTCTGTACGTCGCGTCTCGCAGATGCCGGCGCGACCGTCTTTAAAGTCGAGCGGCCGGAGGGTGATTTCGCCCGCGGTTATGACGCCGCCGCCAAGGGCCAGAGCAGCTATTTCGTCTGGCTCAACCGCGGCAAGCAATCCGTCGTGATCGATCTTGCCACCGATGATGGGCGCAAAACGCTGGAAAAGCTGATCGCCGGCGCGGACGTGCTGGTGCAGAATCTCAAGCCCGGTTCGATGGACAAGCTCGGTTTCACGCGCGAACGCCTGCGCAAGGATTATCCGGCGCTGGTGATCTGCACCATCTCCGGTTACGGCGACGACGGCCCTTATGCCGACCGCAAGGCCTATGACCTGCTCATTCAGGCCGAGAGCGGGCTTGCCTCGATCACCGGCGGACCGGACGCACCCGCCCGCGTTGGCCTGTCCATCGTCGACATCGCCACCGGTGCGACGGCGCATGCGGCAATCCTCGAAGCCTTGATTGGCCGGTCACGCACCGGACAAGGCGCCGACATCCGCATTTCGATGTTCGATGTGATGGCCGACTGGCTTGCTGTGCCACTGCTGAACGCGGAAGCCGGCACGCCGCCGAAGCGCATCGGTCTCGCCCACACCTCGATCGCGCCCTACGGCGTGTTCACGTCGAAGGATGATCGCGACATCCTGATCTCGATCCAGAGCGAGCGCGAGTGGAAGAAGCTCTGCGCCGAGGTCATGGCGATGCCTGACCTGCCGAGCGATCCGCGTTTCAGCAACATGGTCGAGCGCGTCCGTAACCGCAAACTGACCGACGACACCGTGGGCGGCGTGTTCAGGACCATGACCCGCGACGAACTGCTCAAGCGCCTGACCGATGCAGATATCGCCTTCGCCGAGGTCAACACCATGGATGACCTGTCGGCGCATCCGCATCTGCGCCGGATCGAGGTCGCTACACCGAACGGGGTCGTCGCATATCCTGCGCCCGCCTCCATCGTTATCGGCGAACAACGACACTATGGAGCGGTGCCAGCGGTCGGCGAATCCACCAACGACATTCTGCAAGGCAAGAAATCATGACCAGCAAACCCGACATCGATCATTTGCGCCAGTGGATTGGCCGCACCCAGGACGCCTCCGACATCATCACCACCCAACTGGTGAAGGGTCTGCGCGCCACACTGTTTCTCGACATCGGCAATCCGGTTGAAGGCGACCCGGCACCACTCACGACGCACTGGTGCCTCGCGCAGCCGGTTGTGCCGATGAGCGAAATCGGAACGGACGGCCATCCCGCCCGCGGAGGATTTCTGCCCCCAGTGCCGCTGCCGCGCCGGATGTGGGCCGGCGGCCAGATCGAATTCATCGATCCGCTGCGGGTCGGCGATACGGTCACGCGATCGTCGCGCATCTCCGACGTGACGATGAAGACCGGCAGCACCGGCACGTTGTGCTTCGTCTCCGTCGACCACACCATCACGACGCCGCGCGGCATCGCGATCCGCGAGCGGCATGACATCGTCTACCGCGACATGCCTGCGGCAGGCGATCAAAAGTCGGCCGCTTCGCCCGCACCTGCCCCGGCGGGAAAGATACGCGAAACCCACATGGCTGATCCGGTTTTGCTGTTTCGTTACTCGGCGCTGACCTTCAACGGTCATCGCATTCATTACGACCGCGATTACGCCACCAAGGTCGAATTCTATCCCGGCCTGATCGTGCACGGGCCGTTGCAGGCATCGCTGCTGATCGAGTTCGCCGCCCGCCAGCGCGGCGGCAAAGCGCCCGCGAAGTTTGTCTATCGCGGCGTGAATCCGCTGTTCGACGGCGCGGAATTCAGCGTCAACGGCAACGAAAAGGATGGCGGGCTGGAAGTGTGGACCGCCAATGCCGCCGGCGCGCCCACCATGAAAGGCACCGCGACCTGGTAAGTCAATAACTCTCGTCATGCCCGCGCTTGTCGCGGGCATCCGCGTCTTTTCAGAATTTGGATTCAAGACGTGGATGGCCGGGACAAGCCCGGCCATGACGGTGAGTTAGATGATCGGTCGAAATTTGTTCTACTTCTTCCCGAACGCCTCGCGCAGGCCGGCCTGGATCTTGGCCATGCCGCCGATCCAGCGATCGTAGTTGTCGGTTTTCTTGCGCATGTAATCGATCACCTGCGGGTGCGGCAGGATCAGGAACGTTTCACGGTCGATGCCTTCCAGCGCGCATTGCGCGACTTCTTCCGGCGTGAGATTGCCGTCGTTGGATTGCGGACCCTTCGGCATTCCCCTGATCATGTTCGTTTCGACCCCCTGCGGGCAGAGGATCGAGACACGGATGTTGTGCGCCTTGTGCGAGATCGCGAGGTTTTCCGCAAAGCCCACCGCGGCGTGCTTGGTGGTCGAATAGGCCGCGCTGCCGACCTGTGACAACAGTCCGGCGGCCGAAATCGTATTGAGGAAATATCCGCCGCCGCGCGCCCTCATGCGCGGAATCAGATGCCGCGCCGCATAGACATGCGCCATGACGTGGATCGCCCAGCTTCGCGCCCACGGCTCGTCCGATGTACCACCGGCATTCTCCGACATCATGTCAAAGCCGCCGCCGATGCCCGCATTCGAGCAGAACAAATCGATCGGGCCGAACTGCTTTTCGGTTTCGTCGATGACGCGGAGAATGTCGCTCTCCTTGCCGACATCGCAGGCGAACGACGCACCGCCGATGGAGTCGGCGACGGTCTTGGCCCGTCCGCCGTCGAGATCGGCGACCACGACCTTGGCCGCACCCTCGCGATGGAAGATTTCAGCGAGCGCCTGGCCGATGCCATTCGCGCCGCCGGTGACGACAACGACTTTTCCTGCAACTTTCATGCGGATGTTTTAGGCGGGAAGCGGCGCGGGATCAATCTACTCAGGCCGCGACCAGAACCATGTCGAGCACCGCCGTATAGTGCAATGCGGCAGCGAGCAGCACGAAGGAATGCCAGATCGCATTCTGAAACCGCAGCCGCTCCCAGGCATGGAAGATCACGCCAAGTGAGTAGATCAGCCCGCCCGCCGCGATGAACCAGAGTGTCGAGTTCGGCAGCGAGGCCACGAGGCTGTCATAGGCGATGACGCCGCTCCATCCCATCGCAAGATAGAGCCCGACCGAGAGGCGATCGAACCGGCCGGGGAGAAAAATCTTGAGCGCGATGCCCGCCGCCGCGACCGACCAGACGCCGATCAGCAGAACAGTCGCCATGAAGCGGTCGTTCATCTGCGCAAGGAACGGCGTGTAGGTGGCGGCGATCAGAATGTAGATCGCGGAGTGATCGAACCGGCGCAGCAGCCATTTGGCGGGTGAGACCGGCCACAGATTATAGGTCGCAGACAGGCCGAGCATGGCGAGCAGCCCGGCGACATAGACCGACACCGAAACGATTTCCTTGGTCGAGGCATACAGGGCGGCAAGGACCACGAGGGCCGTTGCGGCGATCAATCCGGAGGCGATGCCGAGCACATGGACCACGCCGTCCGCGATCAGCTCCGCGCGATCATAGTCCCAGCGTACCACGCCACCGCCCGCGACGCGGTCGTGAGAGCTGAGCTGCTTCAATCGGAAGATCGTCATGCGGCGCTGTCCGACAGGCGTGTGGTGAATTTGGCGATAGGAGTTAAGATAACAGCCGTCAACGAACCCTGAAAGATCGCGGGATCACGATTCATATCAGGGCTGAAACTTGAATTTCGTCTGGTAATCTCCAGCTTCATAAAACTGTCGTAAGGCCTGTTTTTTAATCTGTTGATCCCTCAGTCCGATAAAGTCTTGATGGAATTATGGCACCCAGCTTTTCGGACATCGTCGAAGACACCCGCCTCTCCATTCGCTCCCTGATCGAGTATGGCGAAAGCCTATTCAATCCCACCGTGCGGCTTGGGGTCACAGGCCTGTCACGCGCCGGCAAGACCGTCTTCATCACCGCGCTGGTTCACGGCCTGCTGCGCGGCGGCCGGTTTCCGGTGTTCGAGTCGCTGGCGACGGGCCGCATCGCCCGCGCGCGGCTCGAGCCGCAGCCCGACGATGCCGTCCCGCGCTTCGCCTATGAAGGTCACGTCCGCACCCTGATCGAAGACCGGCGCTGGCCCCACTCGACCACGGACATCAGCGAGCTGCGCCTCGTGATCGAGTATCAGCGGCAGAACGCAGCGACGCGCACGCTGACGCTCGATCTGGTGGACTATCCGGGCGAATGGCTGCTCGACCTGCCACTGCTGAACAAGAGCTATGAGCAGTGGTCGGCGGAGAGCCTCGCGCTGTCCCGCCGTGAGCCGCGTGCGCGGCTGGCAGCACAGTGGCATGCCCATCTGGCAACTCTTGACGCGAACGGTCGCGAGGACGAGCAGGCGACGCTGACAGCAGCCAAGCTGTTCACCGACTATCTGCGCGCCTGCCGCGACGAGCGCTTCGCCATGAGTCTCTTGCCGCCCGGCCGTTTCCTGATGCCCGGCAATCTCGCGGGATCGCCTGCGCTCACCTTCGCCCCACTCGACGTCCGGCAGGACGGTACTGCGCCGGAAGGATCGCTGTGGGCGATGATGCGGCGGCGCTATGAGGCCTACAAGGATGTGGTGGTGCGGCCGTTCTTCCGCGATCACTTCACCCGGCTCGACCGGCAGATCGTGCTGGTCGATGCACTGGCCGCGTTCAATGCCGGGCCTGAGGCACTGAAGGATCTCGAAGGAGCACTGTCCGGCATTCTCGACTGCTTCAACATCGGCCGCAGCACGTTCCTCAACACGCTGTTTCGTCCGCGCATCGACAAAATCCTGTTCGCCGCGACCAAGGCCGACCATCTGCATCACACCAGTCACGACAGGCTGGAGGCCATCCTGAAGCGCATGGTGGAGCGCGCTGCCTCGCGCGCCGAGTTCGCAGGGGCCGGTGTGGACGTGGTGGCGCTGGCCGCCGTGCGCGCCACCCGCGAAGCGCTGGTGCAGCAGGGCCGCGAGAAGCTGCCCTCGATCCTCGGGACGCCTGAAGAAGGTGAGATGTCCGGCGATGAAGTCTTTGACGGCGAGACAGAAGTCGCGACCTTCCCCGGCGACCTTCCGGCCAAGCTCGACGATCTGTTCAGCGGGGACGGCGCATTCCGTGGCCTGTCCAACGCAGCATCCGACCAGACCGATTTCCGGTTTCTGCGCTTTCGCCCGCCTCTGCTCGCCCGCGAGGGTGGCGAAGAGCCGGCCCTGCCCCATATCCGCCTCGACCGTGCGCTTCAGTTCCTGATCGGAGACAAGCTGCAATGAGCGACAAGCCGCACCACCGCAAGCCGGCGGCCTTCAAGCTCGACGATCCCCGCGTCATCCTGATGGATGCCGAGGACGATCCCTCGCGTCCTGCGCGCGGCAAGGTCCACATCACGCCGGAAGCCGACTCGGCACTGCTTCCCGTCGTCATCGATGAGCCAGCCGTCCCCACCCGCAAGGGCTTCGGCTGGGGCGGTGTATTCTGGACCGCGCTCGGCGGTCTGGTCGTGCTCGGCCTCGGTCTTGGCATCTCCAATCTGGTCGAGGACCTGTTCAACCGCAGCGCCAGCCTCGGCTATATCGGACTTGTGTTCGCCATCCTCGCCGTGGTGGCGCTGGTGGTCATTATCGCACGCGAGGCGCTGAGCCTGGCGCGGCTGGAGACCATCGAGAAGCTGCACGCACGAGCCAACGCTGTGCTTCTGAGCGACGACCGCAAGGAAAGCGATGCCATCGTCCGCGACCTGCTCAAGGTGGCGCACGACAATCCAAGGCTCGCCCGTGCCCGCGCCGCGCTGGAGGAGCACGGCCGCGACATCATCGACGGCGCCGACATGGTGCGGCTGGCCGAGCGAGAACTGATGACGCCGCTCGATCAGGAAGCGCGGCGATTGGTGTCCAGCGCGGCGCAGCGCGTCTCGCTGGTCACCGCGGTCAGCCCCGGCGCGGTCATCGACATGCTGTTCGTGTTCGCGGCGGCGCTACGTCTGGTGCGGCAGCTGGCGCGGCTTTACGGCGGACGCCCGGGCACGCTCGGCATGATCCGGCTGATGCGCCACGTGGTGGCGCATCTGGCGCTGACCGGGGGCATGGCGGCCAGCGACAGCCTGATCCAGCAGATGCTGGGCCACGGCATTACCGCGAAGCTGTCGGCCAAGCTCGGCGAAGGCCTGCTCAACGGGCTGCTCACGGCGCGGCTCGGCCTCGCCGCCATCGACGTGACGCGACCGCTGCCATTTGAAGCGCTGCCGCGTCCCGCGCTGTCCGACCTCGCCAAGGACCTGCTGCGCCGCGCCGGCGGCGACGACCAGAAGTCCTGAGCGCCACTGCGCTGGTCAGTTGAGCAATCGCCATCGATAGAACGGCGAGTCCGGAGGCGGCGACAGCTCGGGCGTCCATCCGGTGATCGTCTTGAAAGCAAAGGGTTCGATCACAACGCCGCGCCACATTCGATCCGCCTGCCCGACGAGCCGCAACACCGCGGGCGTTTTTGTCTCGATCACGTTGCCGTCGTTGGGCGCGCTGTCGATGTACAGTCCGATACCGGATTTCATGGCAGCGCTTGATGCATCCCTGAAGCCGATGAAGCGGCTTCTTTCATTCACCTGAACCACCGGGATGCTGTCCTTGAGATGCCAGCGCAGCTCCGCGTAGATGCGGTAGTCGAGCGTCGCGATCCATGTCGCGCCGACCTGATCTGCTGTCGCCCTGGCGCGCCGCGCGATCTCGCCGTAACCGGCTTCCTTCGCCACCGGATCTTTCGTCGCCGCGAACGCGAAACTGCTGACCGCGTAATAGTAGAAAATCGCGACGTTCAGCACGATGCCGAGCGCAATCGCGGCTTTCGCCCATGGTTCAGCGGTGCGAAGGATCCAGCTTGATCGCTGCTCTTTTTCGATCTCGGCAAGATTGATCGCCGCTGCGGCAAAGGCGAACGGCCAGATCAGCATCGGCCAGGTGTCACCGATCCTGAGCGACAGCGACTTCCACAGGAAGTAGACGAACGGCGCCAGCGCGCAGGTCGAGATCAGAATGAAGGCAGGATCGCGCCGTCGATACCCGCGCCATGCCAGCATCACTGTTCCTGCGAGCGCCACCGGAAACAGGATCGGGCCAACCAGCGCAAACTGAAGCCCGAGAAAATCACCGACGGTTCGCGCCGAGATGCCATGGTCCGCACCGGCACGGATAAACTGGAATTTGAACGATGCCCAATCGTGCTGCCAATTCCAGATCAGCACCGGCGAAAACACCAGCAACGCGATCACCACCGCCATCCACGGGTAAGGACTACGAAGCCAGCGTGCACGCCATGTCGGCACCAGCACAAACGCCAGGATAGCCGGCGCAAAAAAGATCGCGGTGTACTTCGACAGCAATGCCAGCCCGCCGAACAATCCGGCTACCAGCCACCAGCGGCCGTCGTCACTTTCAGTCAGCCGCACCAGCGACCAGACCATTGCGAGAGAAAACGGGATCAGCGCAACGTCGGGCAGAATGCGCGACGCGAACAGGCCATACTCAGGAGCCGCGAGCGGCATCAGCACGGCGAGAAGGACGAAGCGGCGGTCACGCGTCAGCCGCCAGACGATGTCCGCCAGAAGCGCCAGCGCGATCCACATCGCGGCCAATCCGCCGAACCGCGCGCCGAAGTTGGTGTCCCCGAAGATTGCCGTGCCCAAGCGCACGACCCACGCGATCATCGGCGGATGGTCGAGATAGGACAGCACATATTCCTTGGAGAGCGTCCAGTAATAGGCCTCGTCTGTGCGCAGATCGGCGGTCACGGCGTAGACCACCTGCAATGTCACAAGAACGACAATCGCAATGACCGCGGCAAGCATGGTGCGCGAGGTCAGACGCTCCTCTCCGGTCATCTCGGTTGTGTCAGCCTTCCCCATGCGGGTAGCTTTTCCGCGACTGCACCTGTGAAGTCAAACCAGCCTTCCCATGCCCCCGCCCAAAAGGGCGACAGTGCGCTGGCCAGCCATGGCGCTGCCACGACATCTTCGTTAGGATTTCAGGACATCCGGGCGATCCGTGCCCATCGTGCATTCATTTGTTTTCAGTCGAGCGATTTACAGCATGGCCGAAACCGCCACTTCGCCTCTTCCCCGATTCCTGCGCGGGATCGGAATTCGTCAGGTGCGGCTCGCCACCGGCCTTATCCTGTTTGCCTACCTCATCAGCCACTTCGCCAACCATGCGGTCGGCAACATCTCGCTCGCCGCGATGGACGGCGCACTCGTCTATCACATGCTGTTCTGGCAGAGCTGGCCGGTCCTGATCGTGTTCTATGGCGCCGTGCTGACGCATCTCGGTCTCGGCATCTGGGCGCTCTATGCGCGCCGGCAATTTCGCTGGACCGCCATCGAAATGACGCAGCTTGTGTTCGGTCTCAGCATTCCGGTCTTCGTCATCGGACATCTGGTCGGCGTCCGCATCGCCGCGCCGATGTTTGGCCACGAGAAGGAGTACCCGCAGGTCCTTTTCAACTACTGGGTGGCCCGCCCGCATCTCAAGTGGATGATGTTCGCCGTGCTGGTGGTGTCGTGGGTGCATGGCTGCATCGGAATTTACTTCTGGGTCCGGACCAAGCCGTACTTCAGGAAAATATCGTCACTGCTGCTGGCTCTCGCCGTGATCCTGCCCACGATCTCTCTGCTCGGGATTTATCAAACGGGTCGAGCGGTCGAGCGTGCGAGCGCCGCCCCCGAATGGCGGGCGGACAACCTGTCGCGCGACAAGGTCGGAACCAGCGCGGATCAGACGACGCTTGAAAATATCAGTTCCTATATGCTGTACGGATATTTCGCCCTGATCGGCCTGACCCTGGCCGCACGCGGCGTCCGCGCGCTGGTGGAACGGCGCCGCGGCCTGGTTAGGCTGTCCTACGGCAACGGCAAAACCGTTCGCGTCCCGATCGGCCTGAGCGTGCTGGAAGCGAGTACCCGCTTCAACATTCCGCATTCCAGCGTTTGCGGCGGCCGGGCGCGTTGCTCCACCTGCCGCATCCGCGTCATCGGCGATTGCAGCGCCCTGCCCGAGCCGTCGAACCGCGAGACCTTCGTGCTCGATCGCGTCGGCGCGGGCGGCGATCCAGCCATCCGCCTCGCCTGCCAGTTACGCCCCCACACCGACGTATCCTTCTTCCAGATCTTTCCCGCGCATACGACCGCGGCATCGGCCGCGACCATCAAGCCCGCTCTTCCGGGGCGTGAGCGTTACGTCGTCAGCATGTTCGTTGACATGCGCGGATCGACCAAGCTCGCCGAACAGCTGCTGCCGTTCGATACCGTCTTCATCATCAACCGCTTCCTGACGGCGGTTTCGCAGGCTGTGGTCGAATGCGGCGGACAGCCGAACCAGTTTGTCGGCGACGGGCAACTGGCGCTGTTCGGACTTTCGACCAATCCGCAAACCGCCTGCCGGCAGGCGATCGAAGCGACATCGCGGATAGCGATCCATGTCGATGCGCTGAACGAATTTCTCGGCAACGACGTGCCGGAGCCGCTGCGCTTCGGGATCGGCATCCACGGCGGCGAGGTCATCATCGGCGATATCGGCTCCGAGGAGCACACGGTGTTCACCGCGCTCGGCGATTCCGTGAACGTCGCCGCGCGGCTGCAGGACATGACCAAGGCCCTGTCCTGCGAAGTGGTGGTGTCCGGGGACGTCCTGAAAACCGCCCACGTTTCCGCCGGCGACCTGTCTCAAATCGAGGTACCCATCCGCGGGCGGGTCGAACCCTTGATCGTCTACACGGTCAAAAAAGCCGGAATGCTGTCGGATATGGTCGCCGATTTCGCAGTTGCAGCAGCGTAAAACCGTCGGATTCGAGCAAAGTTTGAGCGAAAGCGGCGGCGGCAAATGCCATTTTCGCTATCAAGGCTCACACTTCCCGCGTATCGTGCGCGCCGTTGGACACGCCCATCCGCGGGGTTCGACGTTATGTTATCGGTCTTACCCTCTGGAGACTACGGAATGGCTAAAGGTACTGTGAAGTGGTTCAACCCGACCAAGGGCTATGGATTCATTCAGCCCAGCAATGGCGGCAAGGACGTGTTCGTTCATATCTCGGCAGTTGAGAAGGCAGGTCTTTCGACCCTCAACGAGGGACAATCAGTCGAGTACGAAGAAGTTGCCAACCGCGGCAAGACCTCCGCGGAAAATCTCAAGGTTTGATAGGAAGGTCCGATTCAGCAGAACTGGATCGGACCTTTGCTTACTCTGCGACGCGTGATCTGCCCAAGATCAATTCTGGGGTCAACCCCAAGGGCCACGCTGTCTGCCCGAGGGCTCACGCGAGCTACTGGACGCATTTTCCGACGCGGTTGCGAAGCCCCCGCGCGGCCCCGGTTCGCCAGCAAGACGCTGCAACTCATGGACACGGTTCTCGGTCGACGGATGGGTCGAGAACAGATTGTCCATGCCCTGACCCGACAACGGATTGATGATGAACATGTGCGCGGTCGCAGGACTGCGCTCAGCGTCCATGTTCGGAATCTGGTGCGCCGCGTTGTCGATCTTGACCAACGCCGACGCCAGCCACATCGGCTGTCCACAAATTCGCGCGCCCATGTTGTCCGCCGAATATTCACGGGTACGGCTGATCGCCATCTGCACGATGGTCGCGGACAACGGCGCCAGGATCATCATCGCCAATGAGCCGATGATGCCCGGACCATTTTCGCGATTGCCGCCGAAGAACATGCCGAACTGCGCAATCATCGAGATCGCACCCGCGATGGTCGCGGTGATCGTCATGATCAGCGTGTCGTGATTCTTGATGTGCGCCAGCTCATGCGCGACCACACCGGCCAGTTCTTCACGGCTCAACGACTGCATCAGGCCGGTGGTCACCGCCACGGCGGCATGTTGCGGATCGCGGCCGGTCGCAAACGCATTCGGCTGCGGATTGTCCATCAGATAGACCTTGGGCATCGGCAACTGCGCGCGCCCTGCAAGTTCGGCCACGAGCCGCACGAGGTCCGGCGCACTGCGCTCGTCGACCTCATGGGCGCCGTGCATCGACAGCACCATGCGGTCGGAGTTCCAGTACGCAAACATGTTGGTGGCTGCGGCGATCACCAGCGCGATCATGGCGCCGCCCGCTCCGCCGATCAGGTAACCGACTCCCATGAACAGGGCCGTCAACCCGGCAAGCAGAACCGCCGTCTTGAAATAACTCATTTCCTCCTCCTGACCGGCGTTTGCCGGGGATGTCCACTCCAGCCTCATAAATGGTGGGGACCAGGGCCATCATTCAAGATGCCGGTTCCTGCGGCGGCGCGTCGCGTCCTCGGCGCGGAGCCTGCACCCGCCATGTTCCAGCCGCAACCGTCACCCGGCGAAAAGCGGGGAGCTCAGGGCGATATTCTCGTTTGATGTATGATGATCATCATATAAAAAGTTCGAAAGGGGATTTCAAGATGACCATTGAGAACATCGACGGCGACAAGTTGATCCTGGCTCGCGAACCGTCATCGATATTCGCGCGCATCAGCGTTCTTGCGGCCCTGGCGGCGGTCGGATCCTTTGCGACGAATATCCTGCTGCCGTCCCTGCCCTCGATGGCGAAAGACCTGAACGTTTCGACCGCCGCCGTCTCGTCGACGATCAGTGTCTATCTTGCTGTTTTTGCCA
>JAUSAX010000140.1 GCA_030652315.1 Afipia sp.
TTGACGATGTTCTCGGTCATTTTCTTGGCGTCGCCGAGCAGCATCATGGTGTTGTCACGATAGAACAGCGGGTTGTCGACGCCGGCGTAGCCGGAGGCGAGCGAACGCTTGATGAACATCACGGTGCCGGCCTTCCAGACCTGCAGCACCGGCATGCCGTAGATCGGCGACTTCGGATCGTCTTCCGCCGCCGGATTGGTGACGTCGTTGGCGCCGATCACGAAGGCGACGTCGGCCTGCGCGAACTCCGAGTTGATGTCCTCGAGTTCGAACACCTCGTCGTAAGGCACGTTGGCCTCGGCCAGCAGCACGTTCATGTGGCCGGGCATGCGGCCCGCGACCGGATGAATCGCGTACTTCACCTCGACGCCTTCCTTCTTCAGCGTGTCGGCCATCTCTCGCAAGGCATGCTGCGCCTGCGCCACCGCCATGCCGTAGCCCGGCACGATGATGACCTTCTGCGCGTTCTTCATGATGAAGGCCGCGTCGTCCGCCGAGCCGAGCTTGACCGGCTTGACTTCGCCGGTGCCCGCAGCAGCTGGACCGCCGCTGTCGCCGCCGAAGCCGCCGAGGATCACCGAGATGAAGGAGCGGTTCATCGCGTGGCACATGATGTAGGACAGGATCGCGCCGCTTGAGCCGACCAGCGCGCCGGTGATGATCAGCGCCGAGTTGCCCAGCGTGAAGCCGATGCCCGCCGCCGCCCAGCCCGAATACGAGTTGAGCATCGAGATCACGACCGGCATGTCCGCGCCGCCGATCGGAATGATCAGCAGGGCGCCCAGCACCAGCGCGATGATGGTGATCATCCAGAAGTCGAACGAGCTTTGCGAGACCACGAGGCCGTAGATGAAGAACACCAGTGCCAGCGCGAGCACAATGTTGATGATGTGGCGGGCCGGCAGGATGATCGGTGCGCCGCTCATGCGGCCACTCAGCTTCAGGAACGCGATCACCGAGCCGGTGAAGGTCAGCGCGCCGATAGCGACGCCGAGCGACATCTCGATCAGGCTGGAGGCATGGATGCTGCCGCGGGCGCCGATGTCGAACGCGGCAGGCGCATAGAACGCGCCGGCTGCGACCAGCACCGCGGCCATGCCGACCAGCGAGTGGAACGCTGCGACCAGTTCCGGCATCGAGGTCATCGGCACGCGCCGGGCGATCACCGCACCGATGCCGCCGCCTATGGCGATGCCGAGGATGATGAGAATCCAGCCGGTCGTGCTGGTCGGCGGATGCGCCGCCAGCGTGGTGACGATGGCGATGGCCATGCCGATCATGCCGAAGAAGTTGCCCTGACGGCTTGAGGCCGGGCTCGACAGGCCACGCAATGACATAATGAAAAGGACGCCAGCGACGAGATAGAGCAGCGCTGCGAGATTCGCGTTCATGTTCCCTGCCCCGTCACTTCTGCTTTTTCTTGTACATCGCCAGCATGCGCTGGGTGACAAGGAAGCCGCCAAATATGTTGATGCACGCAAAAACCAGCGCGATGAAACCGAACGCACGGGCCCAGAGCGGGCCGTCGTCGTTGCCGACCTGCGCGACACCGGTCGCCAGCAGCGCACCGACCACGATGACCGACGAAATCGCGTTGGTGACCGACATCAGCGGCGTGTGCAGCGCGGGCGTCACCGACCACACCACGAAGTAGCCGACGAAAACCGCGAGAACGAAAATCGACAACCGGAACACAAACGGGTCGACAGCCTCAATTCCATGCATGTCGGCTCTCCTTATGCCTTCGGCTGAAAGTTCGGATGGATGACGGCGCCGTCTTTGGTCAGCGCGGTGGCCTTCACCAGGTCGTCGTCCCACTTCACGGCGAGCGACTTGGCGGCCTTGTCGTAAAGCGTCTCGATGAACGAATAGAGATTGCGGGCATAAAGGCTCGAGGCCGAGGCCGGGACCTTGCCGGCGAGATTGGTGTAGCCGACGATCTTCACACCATCGACGTCCGCCACCTCGTTGGCCTTGGCGCCCTCGACGTTGCCGCCGCGCTCGACCGCGAGATCGACCAGCACCGAGCCCGGCTTCATCGACTTCACCATCTCGGCGGTGACCAGCTTCGGCGCCGGACGGCCCGGGATCAGCGCCGTGGTGATGACGATGTCCTGCTTCTTGATGTGCTCGGCCGTGAGCGCGGCCTGCTTGGCCTGATACTCTTTCGACATTTCCTTGGCGTAGCCGCCGGCGGTCTGCGCGTTCTTGAACTCTTCGTCCTCGACCGCGAGGAACTTGGCGCCGAGACTTTCGACCTGTTCTTTCGTCGCCGGACGCACGTCGGTCGCGGTGACCACCGCACCAAGACGGCGCGCGGTGGCGATCGCCTGCAGTCCGGCAACGCCGACGCCCATCACGAACACTTTCGCGGCGGGCACGGTGCCGGCCGCGGTCATCATCATCGGAAACGCCCGGCCGAAGGCTTCGGCGGATTCGATCACCGCGCGGTAGCCGGCGAGGTTGGCCTGCGAGGACAGCACGTCCATCACCTGCGCGCGGGTGATGCGCGGCATCAGCTCCATCGCGAAGGCTGCAACGCCGGCATCGGCCAGCGCCTTCAGCGCCGCTTCGTTGCCGTAAGGGTCCATGATCGCGATGACCAGTGCGCCCTTCTTGTACTTCGCAGCTTCCGAGACTTCCGGACGCTTCACCTTGATAACGATGTCGGCGTCCTTCACCGCCTCAGTGCTGACCACAGCCCCCGCGGCTTCATAATCCGCGTCCAGCAGACCGGACTTGATGCCCGCGCCCGGCTCGATCGCGACATCGATCCCCAGCGCCTTGAACTTCTTCACCGTGTCCGGCGTCGCCGCAACTCGCGGCTCGGCTGCATCGATTTCCTTGGCTATCGCAATTTTCATGACGCCTCCCGCAGCCGTTCGGCCGGGCTCTCGGCATCGATGATCTGAAAGATCGCTTCCACCTCGACGGCGGCGCCCAGCGGCAACGAACTGCATCCGACTGCCGCACGGACATGCTTGCCGCGATCACCAAGGGCATAAATCAGAAGATCGCTCGCGCCGTTCACGACGCTTGCGTGTTCCTTAAAGCCGCTTTCGCTTTGCACGAAGCCACCGAGCCGGACGCACCGCACATTTTCCAACGATCCAACGTGCGCCTTCAATTGCCCGATGATATTCAACAGACACAACTCGGCGCCCTTCTTCGCGTCGTCCACGTTCAGATCCACTCCGACAACACCCTGGACGGCCAACTTCCCGTCCTTCACCGGAAGCTGCCCGGAGATGTAGACGAGATCGCGCACCTGAAGCGTCGGAACGAAACTGGCCAAACTCGCTGCTGGCGCAGGAATTTCAAAGCCACGATCTCGCAATTTCGTTTCTACCGTATTCATAGCAAGCCATCCTTGTTTCTTAATTGGAGCATCGTTCTCTTGTCGGCCGACAATTTTTTGCGCCAGCGGGCCGAGACTATCGATAACGCCGGATCGACAGCTCATCGGTGGGAATTTCTGGTGTGACGCCGGCAATTTGATCGGACACAACGCGGGCGGCGCCGCAGGCCATCGTCCAACCCAGCGTCCCGTGCCCCGTATTCAGAAAGAGATTTCTGAAACATGTCGATCCGATGATCGGCGGACCGTCCGGCGTCATCGGCCTCAAGCCGCTCCAGAAGGTCGAGCGCGACATGTCGCCGCCTTTCGGAAACAGATCTGTCAGTGAACGATCGAGCGGTGCGCGCCGATCCGGCACAAGCTTCACTTTGTAGCTACCCACTTCGGCCGTGCCACCGACACGAATGCGATCTCCGAGTCGTGTGATCGCAACCTTGTAGGTTTCATCCATGACGGTCGACTGCGGCGACGCCGCCTCGTCGATGATCGGTACGGTGATCGAGTAGCCCTTGACAGGATAGACCGGAATATCGATGCCCAGCGGCCGCAGCAGCAGCGGCGAGAAACTACCGAGCGCCGTCACGTATTTGTCGGCTGAAAACACGCCCTTGTCCGTCGTGACCTGGGTAACGCACCCGCCGGCAACATCGATGGACCTGATTGTCGTGTTATAGACGAAGCGCACGCCAAGACCAGCCGCGACCTTTTCGAGGCGTTCCGTAAACATCTGACAATCGCCGGTCTCGTCGTCCGGAAGACGTAGCCCACCAACGAAGGAGCTTCGCACCGCGGCCAACCCTGGCTCGGCGCGCACACAACCGTCGCGATCCAGTACCTCGAAGGGCACATTGTACTGACGCAGAATGTCGACGTCACCGCCGATACCGTCGAGCTGCGACTGCTTGCGGAACAGCTGTAATGTGCCCTGGCTGCGCTCGTCATAAGAGATACCGATATCGGCGCGCAGCGCGCGCAAGCAATCTCGGCTGTATTCAGCGACACCGACCATCCGCGCCTTGTTGACGGCATAGCGCGCCGTCGTGCAATTGCGCAGCATCTGGATCAGCCAGCGCCACATTGCAGGATCAGCCTGCGGCCGCACCACAAGCGGACCATACTGATCGAGCATCCAGCGCACCGCCTTGGCCGGAACACCAGGGCCGGCCCACGGCGACGCATATCCGGGCGACACTTCACCGGCATTGGCAAAACTGGTTTCGCGGCCGGGGCCCGGCTGACGATCGATCACCGTCACCTCAAAACCTGCCTTGGCGAGATAGTAAGACGTCGTCACGCCGATGACGCCGGCTCCCATAACCAGAACTTTCATGACTGCAACTCTCTGACGAGTTCGGCCCGCGACAAGTCGGCAGTGCCTAGATAATTCCGTTCATAGCGATGGCCTAGCCCGGTCAGCACCTCGTAGCCGATGGTGCCCATCGCTTCGGCAAGATCGTCCACCGATTGGTGATCGCCGATCACTTCGACCTCCGAGCCTGCCCCGAGGCGATCGGGTTGCAAGCTGCTGACATCGACCGTGATGCTGTCCATCGACACGCGGCCCGCAATTGGCAGCGCCTGCCCTTCGAAATAGACAGCGCCGGTTTTCGCGACCGCGCGATGCATGCCATCCGCATAGCCGATGGATAACGTCGCCAATCGCGCCGCTGTACTTGCGCGAAAATCCCAGCCGTAGCCAACGTGATCGCCCTTGTCTGCCTCGCGGACCTGAATGACTCGTGCGGACAGCCTGACCACTGGGCGCATCGGGTTGGCGCGCGTCGGTATCGGATTGATGCCGTAGAGCGCAGCTCCCGGTCGCACAATGTCATGATGAAAATCCTTGCCGACGAAGATTCCCGACGAATTCGCGAACGATCGCGGCAAGCCTGGGAAGAGATCGGCAAGCCGTCGGAATTTCGCGAGTTGCATTGCATTTGCAGCGTGGGACGGAACATCCGCACATGCGAGATGGCTCATGACAAATCGAACATCGACACCGGCAAATTGCGAGCCGCCCTTGACCCAGCCCGCGATCTCCCGCTGCGACATGCCGAGGCGGTTCATCCCGCTGTCGATCTGAATGACGGCGGGAAGTGCCTTGCCAAGCTTGCGCGCGCGCATCGCCCACGCCTGACATTGATCGAGCGAGTTGAGAACCGGAACGAGCCCCGCGTCAACGCAATCGGCTTCACCGCCACCCGGCAGGCCGTTCAGAATATAGATCGAAGATTCGGGCAGATACGGCTGGAGGCGGAGCCCTTCGTCTAAATGAGCCACGAAGAAGTCTCGGCAGCCCTCCGCATGTAATGCCGGGGCGACGTATTGCGCGCCGAGCCCATAAGCGTCGGCCTTCACCACTGCCCCGCACCGCACGCGCGCGCCGAGCTTGCCCCTGAGAAACCGGTAGTTCCAACGGACAGCTTCGAGATCAATCGTCAGCACTGCGCCCGCATGCAGACCGCCGCTTTTTCTCACTGAACCAGCCACCCGAAACCACCCTGCTAAAGGCACCACTCTTAAGGACAGAATGCCAGTAAGCCGGAGGAGATTTTCGGCGAATTACCACCTAAACTGACCAGATAACGTCAGAAAATAGCAGACTTGTCCGATTTTTTGACGTATTCCTGCACTTTCAACAGAGGCTCATTTAATGATGACAGAAACCGACTCGATCGACCGGAAAATCATGCGCGAACTCGTGCAGGATGCACGGATCAGCCAGGTGATCCTTTCCGAGCGCGTCGGACTGTCACCGACGGCCTGCGCGAGGCGATTGCAACTGCTGGAGAAGGCCGGTGTCATTCGCGGCTACTCGGCGGACATCGATGCGCCGGGGCTCGGCTTTCTGATGACCGTTCTCGTGCATATCACCCTGGATCGCCAGAACGAGGACGCGCTCGCCGCGTTCGAAAAAGAAATCAAGAAATGCCCCGATGTCGTGTCTTGTTATCTAATGTCTGGAAACGATGACTACCTCGTGCAGGTGCAGGCACGCGACATGGAAGACTACGAACGTATCCACAAGCAACACCTATCGCGAATGCCGGGTGTAGCGCGGCTGCATTCCAGCTTCGCAATGCGTAGCGTGGTCAAGCGCAGCATCTCGCCGGCAGCTCTCAGCGGCTGATTCTCGCAGAATCAGCCCCATCGAAAATTTCCCTGCAAGTGGCTGCGAGAGGAAGCGAACGTACACCTCCCGCGCACAGATTAATCTACTTCAAGATGGCGTGTCCGCTTTGGTAGAGGACATAAATGGCCACCGCGAAGATCACGCAGGCAAAGATGCGCTTGAGGACGTCCTTGCCGCGCGACAAACGGTTCGCGAGCGCCATGCCGAAAAGCCCTCCGACGACGCCTCCGGCGATAAACTGGCCAGCAACGAGCCAATCGACCAGACCGGAGAATGCATAGTTGATTGCGGTCGCAAGACCGAAGCATCCGACCGCCAGAAGCGAAGATCCGACCGCATTGATCATCGGCATACGGGTCGCGAGCAACAGGCCGGGCACGATCAGAAAGCCACCGCCGATGCCGAAGAACCCGGAGGCTGTGCCGGTGATAAATGCAATCCCAGCTGTCAGCAGGCAGGTTTTAAGATCGGCATCCCGCTCCGGCGCAGCAGTCTCGCTGCGCGGCCACAGCATCATGGCCCCGACTGCAAGCATCACCAGCCCGAATAGAAACAGGAGTCTGTTGCCGTCGATCAGCTTGCCTGCGCTCGATCCAACAAACGCACCGAGCGTACCGATCACCGCAAACACCGCGGCACAGCGCCAGCGTACAACACCGGTACGCGCATAACTGGCCAGATTGATGAAAGCTGTTGCCGAAACCGCCAACGCTCCGGTGCCGATTGCGATATGTGGCTGTGCGACGCCGACGACATAGAGCAGAAGCGGCGTTGCCAGGATGGAGCCGCCACCGCCGATCAAGCCGAGCGAAAAACCAACCAAGGCTCCCGAGCCAAGCGCTGGGTTGAGGATCGCACTCACGATCGCGCGGTCTCCGCAACCGCCCTTGGGCGGCGCTCAGTCGATCCGCTTGACATACAAGCGATCACCATTTGCCGGTCACGCATGCGCTTTGGAACCGACGCTTCGCCCGACAGCTACGATCAGCCCCATACTGCACCCGGAAATGCGTCGAGCGGAAACTTGAGATAACGTCGGCCATTCTCTTCGGGCGGAGGCAGTCGGCCGCCATTCACGTTCACCTGCAATGCATGCAGGATCAGCTTCGGCATCGGCAAGGTCTTGTCGCGCGCTTCGCGCAAGGCGACGAAATCCGCTTCACTTTTTCCGGTCACATGCGGATTCCGCAATTTCTGCTCGCCGACGGTGCTTTCCCAAAGCGGTTCACGCCCACCCGGTTGGTAATCGTGCCCGGTGAAGACGCGCGTCTCGTCCGGCAGAGCAAGGATGTCCTGGATGGAAGCCCACAGCATCTTGGCGCTGCCACCCGGAAAGTCCGCACGCGCCGTGCCGCTGTCCGGCATGAACAGCGTGTCATGCACGAATGCCGCATCGCCGATCACATAGGTGACGGAGGCAAGCGTGTGTCCTGGCGAGAAGAGCACGTGCGCATCTATCGAGCCGACCTTGAAACGATCGTTGTGGGCGAACAAACGATCCCACAGCGATCCATCGGTCACCTGCGTCGGCGAGTTGTAGATATCCTTCCAAAGCCGCTGCACATCCACGACATGCTCGCCGATCGCGGTGGGCGCTCCGGTCATCTTCTTCAGATAGTGAGCTGCGGAAAAATGATCGGCATGCGGGTGCGTGTCGAGGATGTACGAAATCTTCAGATTGTTCTCAGCCACATAAGACAGGATCGCATCAGCGTGTCCGGTTCCAGTCGAGCCGGATTTTTCGTCGAAGTCGAGCACCGGATCAATAATGACGCAGTCCCGTGTTTCCGGATCGGAGACGACATACTGGATGCTCCACGTGCGTCGATCGAAGAACCCCTTGACCTCGGGCTTTTTTGAACTGAAGGCGACCATAGTGATCCCTTTTGATTTCCTGAGATTGCGATCGGCTCACAACGTCGCGCGGCAGCGTCGGAACAAACGAGTGGCCTTGGCCTATCGTTAAACCGCCTTCGACAGCAGCCGGTCCTGCGGATCCGTAGCCTTGCGCGGATAGAATATCGCCCGGCTCGTATCGACCGTATAGTGATCCGAGTAAGCCGCAGCGTCCTGCGCGAGTTGGGCAACAGAATCCAGGATGTACTGCACCTTATCGTCGGAAAGCAGAACACTGAAATTCAGGCGCGTAAATCCTGGTTTGCGAATTTCGTCCCCGCCGGCAATCGCCAGCCGCAATGCGCCCGACTGCGCATCGTCAATCTTCAGCAGACGGTGAACGTATGGACCCGCGCAGGCGCATCCGCCGCGGGCCTGGATGCCAAACCGGTCGCTGAGCATGCGGGTGACGAGTTGCTGATGAATGTAGCCGCCCTTCCCGTCCTTGATCCGGAACGAGAAGATAGGCAGGCTCTGCGCCTGCAAATTGCCGAGAAGTTCGATACGCTCGATTTTGCTCCACGCGGACAGCGCCCGGGCACGGAGCGCCGCATTGCGCATGGACATCGTATCCTGACCAATCGCCTCCTTCACAAGAAAAGCAAGAGCAGCGCGAATGTCTCCAACAACGTTCGGCGTGCCGCTTTCTTCGCGGACCTCGAGGCTGTCGCTATAATCGTGCGTCGTCGGCGTCACGAATTTCACCGTGCCGCCGCCTGGCCACGTCGGTGTCGTCGCAACCACGGCATCCTGACGAACAATCAAAATGCCTGACGCGGCGGGACCGCCGATAAACTTGTGCGGCGAGACGACGACTGCGTCGATCTGAACGCCCTTGGCGGGCTCCATGGCAATCGGCAGATATGGTCCTGCACCGGCGTAATCCCAAACTATCTTTGCCCCCGCAGCCTTCGCCCTTTCGGTGACTTCAACCACATTCGAGACAATGCCCGTGACGTTGGATGCTGCGGAAAACGCACATATCACCAGACGCCCGGCCGCGCCCGCAAGGGCAGCATCAAGTTGCGCGAGGTCGGGGCCGCCGGTTGCGGTCTCTTCGATTTCAACCATCTCGGCGCCGCTTTCGCGCCAGGGCAGAATGTTTGAATGGTGTTCATAAGGACCGATGATCACGCGTGGAACGACGCCATCGCGCAAGCTCGCCTGCACGCCAAACAGATTCACAAGACGGTTCAAGCCTGCAGTCGCGCCCGAGCCCGTGAAAATAACAGCGTAGCGCTCGTCCGCTCCACAACACTGAGCGATCACATCGCGCGCCGCACGCCGGAATCCGGTCATCGCCCCACCGCAGTACGAGGCCTCGGTATGACTGTTGGCGTAGTAAGGCAGTATGTTTTCCATGACGAATCGCTCGACCACCGACAACGCTCGGCCGGATGCAACGTAGTCTGCGTAGATCAGCGCTTTGGCTCCGAACGGTCCAACAACTTCGGCATCGTTGCCGATCAGATCCGCACCGAGACGTTCAAGGCGGTCATCGCGCACGAGGTCATTCTTGAATTTCGCTAACAAGTCGTCCGCTCGCAGAGAATGCTGGCTCACGATGTTCATAACAGGTTATCTCCGCAGTATTTCGCGTGTTGTAGGTAGAACGACAGGAAATCCGATTTCCTATCGAGTGAGTGACGGAGGTCGCCGCAAGCTGGCGCCAGCCTTCACCGCAGTTGGGTTTGACAGCACCTCCTGCGACGGCGGCCCGTGCAAGTCGCGCGGTCCGTTTGAGGGCATCTGGTCGACTTGTCCGGGACAGCGACGCCCTGCAGGCACCGAGGTAGCGACGGCTTCGATCCATCGCATCGCGATGGCAGATCCGCATTCCATCAGTGAAGCGAGCGACAGCTCGCGATTTCAGGCTGATGAACCGATCAACAGTCCGTAGCAGGTAGCCATCGGCGAGGCATCGGACCGAACAGCCCGATGCCTCGCTCGTCATCTATGTCTTCGCAGTAGTCATCGACTGCTCCATGTCGGCCACCGGCCACGCTTTGTCTGTATTGGTATTTTCCGCATCGCTTGGCATGAGTGCCTATTCCAGAGTCCGCGAAGATACAGCTGGTACGGCAGTCACTTCGTCATTGCGGACACGCTTCACGATCTCGCTGACACCCATGACGACCAGCGGGACGAGCAGCGCGATATAGGCGTTATCGATGCCGTATGGATTGCCCATCATGAACCAAACGATCGTAGCGACGAGGGACGCCAGGATGCTCAGGAACGCTCCGCGCTTGGTGCCGAACCAGGGCGCGAAGAAGACGAACAGAACCAGGACCGACAGCGAGGCTCGGAGCGCCTTGCCGAGGAAGGTCATCGACAGGATGTTCGGGGTGTAGATCGCCAAGATGATCGGCAGCAGACCCATCGCGACTGTCGCAATGCGAATGAACATCAACGAGCCCTTTTCGGTGCGAACCTTGCCACCGAAACCGACATAGAAGTCCTTGTAGAGCAGCGTCGCGGTCGCAACCGCGAACGCGGCGATCGAACCGAAGAGCGAAGCGGCAAGACCTGCGCAGACGACGCCCGCCATCACCCCATCCATCTGCCCGATCAGCGCAGCGAAGGCGTTGATCGACTTAATGTTGGGGAACAACGCAAGCGAGCACATGCCGACAAGGGCCGTGATGATGCCGAAGGGGATCAGGAAGAGCGCCGTGGAGAAGCTTGCAATCTTAGCGCTCTTGGCGTCATCCACCGTGTTGATGGCCTGAATCACGTACTGCGTAGAGAAGGTCGCACCCATGCCCGCGATAAACCAGGCGAAGATCTGTCCCCAGCCAACGTGCGTCCAGGAAAACATTTCCGCCGGAATGCGCGCCTGCAGTTCATGGAATCCGCCGAGCTTGGTGATGCCGAAGTACAGAGCAGTCAGGATGCCGAGGTACTTGATGACCGAGTGAACGACGTTGGTGTAGACCACCGACTTCATTCCACCCATGAACACATAGAGCACGGACACCACACCGCAGACGACGATCGCGGAGGTGCGATCAACACCAAGCAGAATGCTCAGGATCGTGCCGCCGCCGGCATAGATCGCGACAGCCACGATCTCCAGCGCGAAAATCATCACCAGCGACGTGGCGAGCCTCGTCTTGCGGCCATAAACATCGTTGAGAATGGCCGAGATCGTGTTGTGGCCGGACTCCTTGTACTTCCCCGCGAGAAAGAAGCCGTAGAAAATAAAGCCGGCAGCCAGCGCCAGAATATTCCAGGAGGCAGAAATGCCGACCTTGTAGGCCTCCTGCGCAGTGCCGACGCTCGCGGACGTCCCGATGAATTCGGACATCAGCATCATGCCGACCAAAATCGCCGGCACGCCGGTACGACCGGTCGTTCCCGACGTGAAGGTGTTTGCAGACTTGACCGACCGTTGAAGGATCCCGGTCACAACCGCCAGGCCGATGATGTAGACCGCAACAATTGCTATTGCGACGTAATTAGCGTGCATTTTTGTAGCCCTCCCAAAAGTGGCTTTGCATCCCCGTACATTGCAGAGATATCTTAGACATGTTCATAAGCGACAATTTCGACGCAACCGTCGCCAGAGTCAACATGTTTTAACCGATTGATGATGATTGTTGTGGGGACCTGCGCCTTAGGAATGGGTGCGTTCTTCAATGAAGGGGCGCCGCGAGGTCCCGGTATCTCTACAGCAAGAGACAAAACATCAACGAAAATAGCTACTTCGGATGGCTTTCAGCAATCCGGTAAAGGCGTCAGAGGGAGCGCATTGCGCATCTTGTGCCCTTGGTCAGTCGTCCTTTCCTGCGAACTCGATAATACCTCTAGAACATATCACGAGAGCCTGATCGCCTGCGCCAGCGGGGGGTCCGAAGCCTCCGTCCCACAAGCTCTCAGGAGCTCACCACTGGCCAAGCGGCAACTATCAGGACGGACTAGCGCCCTGCGGCGTAGGCTTGCATTCCTCTCGGGTTTGCTGCGGCTCGGAGCCAGCCGTTCGAACGCGAGGCTGCGGTCAACCGGCCTTCCGACCAGTCCTCGCCAACTTCGACGATATGGCCCCGCGCACGCAGGTTCTTGATCGCGTCGTCGGAAACACGTCCTTCCAGCACAAGCACGCCGGGACGCGCGAGGCGCGGCCAGAACGAGGCCGGGAAATGTTCGGTGTGCCAGGCGGGAGCGTCGATCGCCTGCTGCAGATTGTGCCCTGCATGAATATGGCGAAGCAGGAATTGCGTCGCCCACTGATCCTGCTGATCGCCACCCGGCGTTCCCCAGGCGAGGTACGGTTCACCGCCGCGCAGAGCAAGTGTCGGCGACAAGGTCGAGCGCGGTCGCTTTCCAGGCTGCAGCGAAGCCGGATGCTCTTCGTCCAGCCAGAACATCTGCGCTCGCGTTCCGAGGCAGAAGCCGAGACTTGGAATGATCGGCGACGATTGGAGCCATCCACCCGATGGCGTCATCGAAATCATGTTGCCATGCTTGTCGATGATGTCGAGATGCACGGTGTCGCCGCGCTCGGCGCGAAGCCGGCCGACCGTCGGCTCTCCCGTTCCAATGGCCGATACCGATTCACGCAAACCACCCTCGCGCATCCCGACTGCTTTGCCGTATCCGGGAATCGTGCCGGGCAGCAGCTCCATCGATGCCCGGTCGGTGATGAGTTTTCGGCGCTCCGCGTTGTAAGCCTCGGACAGCAGTTGCTCGACCGGCACGTCACTGAAATTCGGATCGCCATAAAAAACGTCGCGGTCTGCGAAGGCCAGCTTGGTGCACTCCACCTGCAGATGGATGAATTCGGGGCCGCACGGATCCAACTTATCGAGATCGAAGCCCTTCAGCAGCGCCAATTGCTGGAGCAGGACCAATCCCTGCGTCCAGGTCCCCGGTTTGCACACGGTGTAGTCGCCGTAGTCGTAGCTGATCGGTGCTTCGATCGTCGCGCGCCAGTTAGCCATATCGTTGCCGGTGAGGAGGCCGTGGCGTGCAACGCCGGTCGCATCCATGACAGCGTTGTTCTTGCAGAAATCATCGATCGCTTCGGCGATGAATCCTTGCGACCAAACCTGCCGGGCGCGTTCAATCTGGGCCTCCCGGTCGCCGCCGACAGCCTTCGCTTCAGTGAGGATACGTGAATAAGTATCCGCCAGCTTTTCGTTGCGGAAGATCGTTCCCGCCTTGGGAACAGCCCCATGCGGCAGATAGACCGCGGCGGACGAACGCCAATGCTCGCGAAACAGTTTTTCGACGGTCGAAATCGTGTCGCAGATCCGCTGGACCAGAGGATAGCCGTTGCGGGCATATCCGATCGCCGGCGCGAGCACATCCTCGACAGACATGGTGCCGTAGTCTCTGAGCAGCAGCATGTAGGCGTCAAACGCACCGGGCACGCAGGCTGCCAGCAGTCCCGAACCCGGCACAAGGTCGAGTCCCATGTCACGAAAGCGCGCGATCGTAGCGGTACCGGGAGCCGGTCCCTGCCCGCAGATCACCTCCGGCTTTCCGCGCCGCACGTCGTAGACCATGATCGGAACATCACCGCCCGGACCATTGAGATGCGGCTCGACGACCTGAAGAGCAAAGGCCGTTGCCACGCCTGCGTCGAAGGCATTGCCTCCACGTTCGAGGATACCCATGCCGACAGCCGTCGCGATCCAGTGTGTCGCCGCCACGACGCCAAACGAGCCAGTGATTTCCGGTCGCGTTGTGAAGATCTCGTCCTGATCGTTCGCCATGGTCTTTGATCCCTTAGTCTACTAATTCAACTTCGCGTGCGGCGGAAACCACCGCACGCGCCGGACGAAAAGTCACTTGCATAAAGCTGCTGCTGACTTCGAGCGTCCATTTTTCAGCAATCTCAGGTTTTCGTTGCTGGCTGCGCTTGCGACAGATCGCGGGCGCGCTGCACAAGTGCGGCGCGATCAACCTTATTGGTCGACGCCAGCGGGAATTCGTCCAGAAACCAGATCGAACGTGGGTGCTGATAGGCCGCCCCGCGCTCCAGTGCGAATGCTTTCAATCCGTTGGCATCGATGGTCGCGCTGGGAGCGAGCCGAACAAACGCGACCGGCTTTTGCCCCTTGATCGGATCGTCGATCGGAACAACGCAGGTCTGGATAACGTCCGGATGGGTCTCCAGCATACGCTCGACTTCACCTGGAAAGATGTTTTCACCGCCGCTCACGAACATATCGTCGGCCCGGCCAACGAAGTAATAGAAGCCGTCGGCGTCACGACTGAAGACATCCCCTGTGACGTAGTAACCGTCGGCGGTGAAAGGCCGCGGCAGATCGGGGCGGTTATGATATCCGCTCATCATCGCCGGCGAGCGGAGCTGCAGCACGCCCTCATTTGTCTCGGCACCGGTATCGTCAACAAGCCGCAGATCGACCTGCGGGTGCTTGTAACCGAGAGACAGATTTGGCGTCGGCTTTCCTTCTGGATGAGGGGCGAAGACAATCGGGCTCCCCTCCGTCGTTCCGTACGCATTCAGGATTTTGGCTTTCGGGAAAGTCCGCTTGATCTCGTCGAGCAGAGTGGCACTCGCCGGTGCAGAGCCCATCCGCAGGTTCTGCACGGACGAAAGGTCAGCGCTAGCCATTGCCTCCTTGTCGTCGAGCATCATGGCAATCATTGGCGGCACCGAGGTCAGCCACGTGCAGCGGAAACGGCCGATTGCCTCGATGTACGGCTTCACCTTGAACTGTGGCATGAGAACCATGCTGGCGTGTCCTGCGAGCACCAGGTGCGACAGCGCAAGCGCGTTCATGTGGTAAAGCGGTGCGGCGATCAACATAAGCTGATTTTCGATGCCTTGTGGGCCAAGCCGCGTTTCAATCACCCAGCGCTGGGCATCATGCGAGAGCACGACACCTTTCGGCCTGCCGGTCGACCCGGACGTATAGAGAAACGTCGCAGCTTCGTCCTTTTGCGGCTCGACAGCTTCAAAGGCTCCGGGCTCGACGAAAGAGCCCAACTCTTTCGCGTCGTCGAGCCTTATCGCTTCCACATCATCGGAAACTACCGAACGGCGCTCAGCATCGCAGAACACCAAACGCGTCCCGCAATCCTTGATGATGTACTCAACGAGATGGCGCGGCAGCCGGAAGTTGATCGGGACGGACACTAGGCCAGCACGCATAATGCCAAGGTGAATCGCCAGATAGTCTGAGTTGTTCGCAGACAGGATCGCAATCCGATCCCCCCGCGCGAAGCCACGTTTGACTAGCGCTCGCGCTACACCATTGGCGAGCGCGTCGAGCGCGCTATACGTCACTTCCCGGCTGCGCTCGCCGTCAAAGTCTATGATTGCGACCTTGTCCTGCCGACTCGCAGGATCAGTCCAAGTTCCCAGATTACGAGATGAGATCATGCCAAGCTCACATTAGGTTCGAGAAACTCAAGCATCACGCCGAAGCATTCAGCGGCGGGGACGATCAAGCGATGACGATCCGGTTCAATCAGCTTTCCAGCCCACCGCGAATCCAGACTAGCCTTGAGCGAATCCAGCGAGCGGACGCCGATGCTCATTCCAACAATACGCGGGAGCGATCCTTCCAGGCGAACGCTATCACCATAGAGAGTCGCGAGTTGTTGCTTTGAGTTGAAATCAATTCGGGTGCCGCCGATGTCGACGCGGTTGTCCGGGCCGGGCTTTGCTCCGACGGCTCCGGCGAGACGGCCAGACTGCACATCCGGATCGTCGGCGGCGACCATCAAACGTTTCAAGGAACTCGCCGTGTTCGGATGCTGCATGAATGCATCATGCCAGACCAGGTTCGGTGTTAGATGTTCGCAGAAATAGAGACGGGACGCCGGGAAAAATCCGGGATCCATATGAACGGTGCGGAACCGCGCGTCGGTCTCAACGCCGTCGATCGTGACGGGGCGGCTAAAGGCCTTTGGCTCCAGCACAGGCAACTGCTGCGATCGCAACCACGCCTGCGTGACATCGACGTCGGCGCTGCCGTACACTAGGCCATTCAGGCCGACAGGCCAGTCGAGGAGTTCTTTGCGAGGATTCGGATTCGAAGGATCCAGCCCGATCAGTTCGAGATAATTCGTATCGAACACGATCAGGTGGTTCATCGAACCAAGACTGTGATAACCGCGCGGCGCGATCTGGAAGCCGAGCGAGTTGAACAACTCTTCGCCGGCATCGAGATCGTAGTGAAGATTAAGAACCGCGTGATCGAACATTCCCTCGCGTTTCGGGACGGCGGAATCCGCCGTCCTGAAACCATTGGCGCCTTCGGGGGCCACCGGGGTTACCCCGCTCAGGCCTTAGGGGGAGCGGTGAGATAAACTCCCCGGCCGCTGGCGAGAAGGGCACCGTCCTTGTCGTAGACGCTGGCTTCCGCGACCGAAAACTGACCGCCCCGCTTCACGATGCGGCCCTTCGCCGTCAGGTCGCCGGGCATCGCCGCCCGGTGATAGTCGACACGCATGTCGATGGTCGGGACGCCGCGACCGGTGTGGGCAACCAAAGCCCAATCGGCCGTGAGATCGACCAAGGCCGCAAGGATGCCGCCATGAGTATAGCGGCGGTCCGGGTTAACCACCCATTCCTCGCGCCAGGTGGCGGTCAACTCGATGCCTTCTTCGTCCACCTTCTGGACGCGGAGGCCAAGCCATTGATGGAAAGGTCCGCGCGTCAACATGGCCTCGACGGCCGCAGGAGTAAGTTTCTCGGTCATTATCGATCCCTCGCTATGGTTGTTTGACGGAATGCCAGGCTCAAGGCGTAATCACGACCTTGCCCAGGACTTCCCGGTTCTCAATCAGCCGCAGACCATCAACGGCCTGATCAAGCGGGAGAACCTTGTCGACAACTGGCTTGAGCTTCTTTTCCGCAATCAACCGCATCAGATCCGCAAGGTTGTCGTCGTAGAAGCTATTCGAACCGATGACCTGCAATTCGAAGCTCCAGATATAACGCAGATCTTCCTTTGGATCGTGTCCGGCGGTCGCACCGCAAACGAGCAGCTTGCCGCCGCGCTTCAGACAACGCAACGAAGGCACCCAGGTGTCGCCACCGGTGAAGTTGATCACCACATCGACGCCACCTTCATAAGTACGGCGCTGCGGCTTGCCGTACTTTTCAATCGCCCACTTCGAGAAGTCGACGTCCTTGTAGTTGATGACATGGTCAGCCCCGAGATCGCGCAGGCGCTGCATCTTGTCTTCGCCACCGGCGCACGCAATGACTTCAGCTCCAGCGAGCTTGGCCAGCAGCACGCAACCCGTGCCGACGCCGCCCGATGCACCCAACACCAGAACGCGGTCGCCCTTCTTGATCGTGTTGTGGGTCACCAGCATGCGATGCGCGGTTCCGTAAGCCACCGGCAGCGAAGCCGCGTCCTCATAGGAAACGTCGTCCGGCATGCGGATCAGCTGCTCAGCGTCGACAAGGCAGTATTGCGCCATGCCGCCGTCCATCATCTCGCCCAACAATCCCTTTTTCTTGTTCAGCGGGTTGACCAGAACGCGGTCGCCCTTGCTCCAACCCTTGACGCCGGGCCCGACCTCGGAAATCTCGCCAGCCATATCGAGACCGATCACCACAGGAAGGGGCACCTTGATGCCGGGCATGCCGCGCACCGTGAACACGTCATGGTAATTGAAAGAAGAGGCACCGACGCGGATAACCACATGGCCTTCGACGACAGCCGGAATCGGCCGGTCGTTCACGACTTTCAGATTTTCCAGCCCGCCGTGGCTTTCCAGAACCAGAGCGCGCATTGTTCCCTTCGACATCTCAGTATCTCCCAGTGATATGTTCTAACATCAGTCTATAGATGTCCTAACATGTCCTGTCCAGTACATCCGATCGTCGTTATGCACAGAGCAGCTGCGATATGGCGGATAAAGACGCCGAGCGATCTCACTCAGTATGTCGAGGCCTGAGCTCGAAAGCACGCACACCGCAGCCAAATCAAGCTCCCACACCCTTGGTACGCTTGCAAATCCAGCCTTGATATGTTCAAATGCCATTATGGGACATGTCGTATCAATGGGAAACCCGCCTAAGGAAACGAAGGGCGGCTTGCGGCAAAGTGACATAGCTTTTCATGCCATTCACAAGGCCATCGTGCGTTGTGAAATCATGCCCGGCTCAATCGTGACCGAGGTGGACCTCGCCGGCCAGTTTGGCGTGGGCCGCGCGGCAGCACGCGCTGCCGTCGATCGCCTGTCACTCATCGGCTTGCTCCAACCGGTTCGCCGCCAAGGTTACCGGGTGAAGCCCATTACGCTGCGAGACCTGAACGATCTTTTCCAGCTCCGCGAGATTGTGGAAGTGGCCTGCGTGAAGCTCGCCGCCGGCAGGGTGGATTCCGCGGACCTTCATCGCCTGGATCGGCTGTGCCGCACCGACTATCAGCCGGGCGACAAGGAGAGCGAAGCTGTTTTTCTTCAGCGCAACAGCGACTTCCATCTTTCTATCGCGGCGGCGAGCGGCAACGATCGATTGATCGCGGTGCTGAACCAGACGCTTGTCGAATTGGAGCGGATGTTTCATTTCGGTCTTTCGCTCCGGGATCGGGGCAGCGAAATGCATTCGGAACATCAATCGCTCATCGTCGCCCTCGCCGAGGGCGATGCAGCTACCGCCGAGCGCGTCACCATCGACCAGGTGCGCTCATCACGCGCGATGGTTCTGGACGCCCTGCTTTCGAGCGCGTCGCTTCTCGATGTGAAGATCGGTGTCGCTGAAAAAGAGCGTTTTTTGTAAGAAAGCGTTGATCTGGGTTCGCAAATAATTTGCACGTCAATTCCTGGAACCCCTTTTCCTTTAACGATCAATCCACTCGCCGCAGCCAGCACGCCAAGCTGCGTGGGTTTGTCGATTGTCCAGTTTAGGAGAGGTCAGCGTTCTGCTGGTGGTCCAGGAGACTGGTGGTGTCCGCCCGCGCCCGAGGAGTCGCGGAAGGGATCCCGACGCGCCAATATAACTTCATATAGGAAAGCAGCTAGCGGCAGAGGATTGGTCGCGTTGCAGGATAGGCGCGATCTGGACGCACGAAGGCCAGGAGAACCTCAGTTAGACCAGCTGGCAGACCGAACCAAAGTTTCGTCCAGGAGCGAGGTCGGTCCGATCTTGGCCGACCATGTCTGTTAATAGGCTGCGATATGCTGTGTCGGCCGCAGTTCGTCAGCCAAGACCGATTCGCTCAATCCAAAAGTGGCGAACAGGGTGATGCGGCAAAATCGGCTGATGGACGCTTTGCCAAGTTCAAGCGCCTTATGCAGTCGCTTGATACCGCCCGCGTCGATCGCAAGACGTTGATCCGCATCATGGAAGATCTCGCCGTCATCCACGTACGGACCAGTTACATCATGCCTGACGGCAGCCGGGCGGCGGTCACTACACCGACTTATAGCGAAGTGCGACGGTCAATGTCTCGCAGTATCCACGCACATTACGCGGTGAGTCGTCAGCGTTCGCGGAACGCGCGGTTCATCTGATCGGTGAACGGTTTGACCAGATATGACACGGCCGTTCGTTCTTGCGTCGAGACGAAAACTTCCGCCGGCATGCCGGGCACAAGCCTCATCCCGCCCAGCGCCTGCGAGCCGTCGTCAATCAACTGCACATACGCGATGTAGTATTCCTGACCCGTCGATGGATCACGCGCGGATGCAGGCGAGACCATCGTTACCCTGGCCCGCAGCTCCGGCGTCGTATTGCGGTTGAATGCAGTTAGACGGACGCGCGCCGCCTGCCCTTCCCTTACCTGATCGATATCGGCCGGCGAAATCTTCATCTCGAATTTCAGTTCGGCACTTTCAGGCACGATTGTCGCTATCTTCGCGGCAGGCGTTATGACGCCGCCGACTGTATAGACAAACAATTCGTTCACGTAGCCAGAGACCGGCGCTCTGATTTCCGTACGGGAAAGACGGTCTTCGATGGCCAGCTTGCGTTCGTCGAGCTCAGAAATTTTGGCATCGACAGTCCGAAGTTCACGCTGCGCTTCTGTGCTGGCATTCTGATCTATGGCAATGATCTGTACCCGAATCTCGCTGCTGCGTACTTTCGCACGTGCAATACTCGCTTCAATCTCGCCGCGCTCACCCATGATCCGCGCCCAGTCCCTGTGAGCTGAATAAACGCGCGTGTACTCGACGATCTTCCTCTCGAAAAGGTCAGACAGTTTCGTGCGCTCGGCTCCCACAAGCTTGATTTCTTCATGCTTGGCGGCAAGCCGTGACATCATGCCGTTAATCTCTTCTCCCGTCTGCGTGATGCTCAGTTCAAGCTGTTCCTTCTGGCTGTCCCTCGCAACCTTGTTGCCGGCGAAGAGGCGTCTTTCGCCGTAGAGGACTGCCTCTGCGGAGGTCGATAAGAATTCGATGTATCGATCGGGGAAATCGATCGTGGATAGATTGTCGCGCTCGGCAAGCAGACGCGCCCTCCTGCCGAGAAATTCCGCAAGCTGGGAGCGCACGATGGAAAGTTCAGCCTTGATCTGGACGTCGTCGAGCGTCGCGAGGATTTGTCGTTCTCTGACAAGATCGCCCTGGCGCACGGCAAGCATCTTGATGATGCCGCCGTCCCTATGCTGAACTTCCTTGAGGTTTTGATCGACCTTCACCGTGCCCATGGCGATGACCGCCCCTTGAAGCCGTGCCATGGCGGCCCAACCGCCGCATCCAATCACCAGGAGGAAGACCAACGCTAATCCGCCGACGATCCGCGGCCAGAGCGGAAACGCACGCTCATCGCCATCGCTGTCAGCCTTGGCTGCGGAGGGCACGAACTCATTCGAACTGCGATCCTTCATAGCTTCAACCTTCAGTTACGCGGCCTCTTACGAGACAGCGACGGTCACTTCGAGATGATGTCGGCCGATGAGTTCGATCGAATAGAGTTCATCAGGAGAATTTTCCTGATGAACGTCGATGAATGTCCGGTCGCTGTCATCGAGCTTCTCGAAACGGAAGCGAATGGGACGAGGACTGGACTCGTTTGAGAGATAGATATCGTTAAATAGGTCGCCGATCGCTTGATCGATCTCACCTTCCTTGTAGCGAATTTCATAGCTCGCTACGATGACGCGATCACCGATCGTAAAATCGGTGATCTTTCGCACGAGATCGGGCTGATAATCTGCGGCCGCGCCGCCGAACTGGAACGTGTCGTTGCCGGCGCCTCCTGTCATCGAAATCGATGTCGAACCGGCGATGAGATAATCGTCGCCGCGACCACTGATGATCTGCTCGAATCCGGAGATCAAATCTCTGCCGATTTCGAGGCCATGCGCCGAACCTTGCCCGACATCGACTGTGATACTCAACGTGGCTGACGAATAATCCAGCGTATCCTCGCCGGCGTCTCCGAAGTATGAATCCGATGCGGCGTCAGCAGCGGCCACGACATAGTCATTGCCTTCGCCGCCATGGACCTCGTCCTCGCCCTCGCCGTCTGATATGGCGTCGTTATCCTCATCGCCGAAAACCTTATCATTGCCCGTTCCGGCGAGTATTGTGTCATGACCTGTGCCGCCGCGAAGAAGGTCGTTACCCGTGCCGCCATCGAGCGTGTCATTACGTCCATCGCCATAAGCCGTGTCATCTCCCGGTCCGGCGAAAGCAATGTCGTCCCCTTCGCCACCCATGATGAGATCGTCGCCCTCGTCCCCGTAGATCGTGTCGTCACCATCCTCGCCGAACAGGCGATCGTTTCCCGCGCCGCCGAAGACGATGTCGTTTCCGGTTCCGGCGAAAACGATATCGTCGCCAACCCCGGCGTAGACAACGTCGTCGCCCGCTCCGGCGACAATATGGTCGTCGCCATCGCCGCCGATGATCAGATCGTTGCCACCCCTGGCGTCGATATTGTCGTCCCCGCCTCGGCCATCGACGACTTCTCCACACTGGGTACCAATGAGATTATCATCGGACTCGGTCCCGACCACTGGTAGCGCTTCCACCACGCGGAAACTCGCCGACTGCCGGACAATCTCCGCCCCATCCGTAATTTGATACGTCAACGTAACGTCGCCGAGCATTCCCCGCTCGGGCGTATACATCCATCCGCCACCCTCGGCAGGCGTGAGCGTGCCGGATGACACCGACAAATTGTTGAGCGCCAATTGATCGCCATCCGGATCTGTCGTTCCAGCCAGTAACGCGAGTATCGATATCAGGTAGGCATGACAGCCGATCAAATCCTGAAGCTGCACCGGACCGTTGGTGCGGGGGGCGTGATTGCGCTGCGAATCTGGAGTCGTTGGAGTCTTCGGTCCGTGATCGGAGCCACCACCGCCACCGCCGCCGCCGCCGCCGCCACCGCCACCTGAGGACGCTCCTCCGGCATTCGCCTTCGATTGATTGTCGTTGCTCGGAAAGTTTTGCGCGCCTATTCCCGGGCCAGCCGAGGAAACGAGTCCGCGCTGCAAGGCGCTGAAATCAATGGCTGGAGAATCATTGGCCAGGAATTCGTCGATCGCCTCCGGCGATAATACAAATTTGGCAGGCATCGGGACGACATTGTCTGGTGCCGACCCATATCCCTTCGCTTTACCCTCAATTGAACCGGTGACGTCGGACTCGGCTTCCGCACTCAGCTCCTGTCCCTCAGGCTCGACAGCAACCGGCTCGTCATCGGCCCGCTTCGTTGTCGGCCGCTCAGGTGCGGCCTCGAGTTGAGCAGGAATGAAACTCTTCACGTAAACGGCGAAGCTGGTCAGAGCCATGAGAAAGGCGACCGGAATGAAGCCGGTGCTCGGCTTCTCTTGATGCACATAGTTTTCGCGGGTCTGGTGTGACGCCTGTGGCGACTCTCTGGTGGCTTTTGCCTTGATCATGCCGGCCTCCGAGCTTGCGACTTAGGCACTTCGTGGGCGGGCTTCGAAGTGATCTGCGGACCTGGAGTCATAATGTCCTGCTTCTTACCGAAGGCCACCATGCGACCGTTCTGCACGATCGCGACAAGCTCCACCGCAGCAAGCGCACTGGGACGATGTGCGATCACGATCGTGATGCCGCCCCGCGCACTGATGCCCTCGATGGCTTCCGTCAGCGCCGCCTCGCCTTCACCATCGAGATTGGAATTCGGTTCATCCATGATGACGACGAACGGATTGCCGTACAGTGCCCGCGCGAGACCGAGGCGCTGCCTTTGGCCGGCCGACAACGCCGTGCCTTGCGGCCCGAGTTGGGTCCGGTATCCATCCGGCATCTTCACGATCATGTCGTGAACGCCTGCGGCTTTGGCCGCATCGACGATCTTGCGGTAGTCTGGATTTGGCTCGAAGCGAGAGATATTTTCTTCGATGGTCGCATCCATCAGGCTGACTTCCTGAGGCAGATAACCTATGTGCTGTCCGATATCTTCCTCGCGCCATTGCCCAAGGTCGGCGCCATCCAGCCGAACGCTGCCGCGCAACACCGGCCAAATGCCGGTGAGAGCCCGCACCAGCGTCGTCTTCCCCCCGGCACTCGGCCCAATAATTCCTAAGGCCTGACCGGGCTGAAGATCAAAACTGACATCGCTCAACACCACCTGCCCTGTCCCGGGCACAGCAATCGTAATTTTGTCAACGACGAGACTGTTGCTTGGCGGCGGCAGCTTCATCGGCTCGTCAGAGGTCGCAAGCGCGATCACCGTGTCCCGCAGGCGATGATAGGCCATACGCGCGGCGATGAATGCTTTCCAGTTTCCGATCGCCAGATCCACCGGCGCAAGCGCGCGTGCTGACGCCACGGAGCACGCAATGATCGCACCCGCTGACAGTTCATTCTTGATGGTCAGATAGGCACCCAATCCGAGCACGGCGGATTGCAGCAGCATGCGCAGAACTCGCGAGACGGCCGCAAAAGTGCCGGTGATGTCGTTGGATTTCGTCTGTAGCACCAGATGTTCGCCATTGGCCTCGCTGAAGCGGCTGACGGCGCGCCCTGAGAATCCCATCGCTTTGAGCACATCCGCATTGCGTGCGTTGGAGTCGGCGATGGTGTTGCGGACAATCGCCGCCTTGCGCGTGGAAACACTCAGGCGCTTGGTCATGACTTCGCTCACGACCGTCAGGACCGCGAGAACAAAGGCGCCGGCGAACGTCAGCGCTCCCAGCAACGGATGAAGAAAATAGATAAAGATGAGATAGACCGGCATCCACGGTAGGTCGAAGAGAGCGGCCGGGCCCTGACTTCCCAGGAAGCCGCGGACCGTATCCACATCCCGGCCTCGCTCCAGTGATTCCGAGGTCGAGAAGCCGAACCGCGGCATGTCGATCGCCACGCGATGCGCCAGAGGGGCAATTTTTTTGTCGAGCCGCGCGCCGACGCGAACCAGCACCTGCGAGCGAATGACGTCAAATCCACCCTGAAATACATACAGACCGATGGCGAGCGTCGAGAGAACAACAAGCGTTGGAATGCTGCCGCTGGTCAGCGCACGATCATAGATTTGCATCATATAGAGAGAACCAGTCAACGCGAGAACGTTGATGATTCCCGAGATAAGAAATAGGAACAGAATGATTCCGCGAAAACCACGCGTCAGCTCAGCCAGATATTTTCGTTTCGCCGGGGTCAATTCTTTAGACTGGGCCATGGATTTCAATGCCGAACTCGAGGAATGAACTAAGCGGCATCGGAGGCAGATTTTAAGCTGCCTCCGAAAATCGTCTGGCTTCAGAGATTGAGGTTCGTGTTCGTCAGATTCTGATGGCCCTCAATCGCAATCGAGAAGTCAGCATCCGTATTGCCGTCAACATTTCCTGTGATAAGGGTGTATTCTCCATCCGAGCGGGTTTCGTAGGACACCGCCAACTGACCCGCGGCCGTGAATGCGGCACCTGTCACAAGCGAGAACGACTGATCAGCCGCTGTACCGGTGTTCGCATCGATACCACTGAGATCCAGGCGATCACCGGGTTCGAAACCGAGGATCGTGTCGCCATTTGCCGCCGCCACAGAAACGAACTTGAAGACGTCGTTTCCTGCGCCGCCGTCCATCACGTTGACCGCGTTGCTGGCGGTGATGGTGTCGGCGCCCGAACCGGTGTTGACGTTCTCGATACCCCAAAGGGTATCGCTTCCGGTCTGCCCACTCAACGCGCTGCCCTTCGCGAGCGCACCGGTGCCGAGATTGACCGTGATGGCGGCCGTGGCTGCGGACATGTCGAGCGTATCGCGACCTGTTCCACCTCCGCTGTCGTCTCCGAAGTAGACGTCGTCGCCGTCACCGGTCTCCGCTACAAACATATCGTCGCCGTCGCCACCGAAGACCGTATCGTCTCCCGCACCGGCCGTGATCAGGTCGTTGCCCTGCTCACCGAAGATGCGGTCGGCTCCGGCATCGCCGTAAACGATGTCGGCATCCGCGCCTGCGATCACCTGATCGTCGCCGGCACCAGCGAAGATCACGTCACGCCCGGCTCCGCCATTGGCGAAGTCCGCGCCGTCGCCGAGCGAGATGGCATCGGCACCGGCATCACCGATCGCGACGTCGTCACCTCCGAAGGCGATGATATTGTCGTCGCCTGTCGTGCCGACCAGCGTATCCGAGTCGGCTGTACCGGTTCGAAGCACGCCGGGAACGGTGGTGACGACGTCAACGTCGTCCTCCGGCACTTCTTCCTCGTTGTCCGGCAACTCTTCCTCGTCTTCCGGACCGACCTGGGGACCGGCGCCAGCCGCAACGTAACTAATGCTGTGATTACCCTTGGTCAGAGTGGTGACACCGTTGACCACGGTCTCCACATAATCGGCAGCCGTCTCGCCAACAGGCAGTTCGATCACGTCCTGAGGACGCAATGTTCCGATGATGGTGTCGTTGCCGCCATTAGACCTGAACACGATACGATGAGCCGAGTTCAGGGACGTGATATCGATCGTATCGTCGCCGGCATCGCCATCGATGGTGATGGTGTTGAGGCGCAGGCTGGTGGTGGAAAAGTCGCCGGCGATGTTGAAAGTGTCATTGCCGGCGGTACCCGTCGCTCCGGTAGGATCGACGCTGTTGATCCGGATTTCCTCGATCTCGCGGAGTTCGGCGATGACATTGGCGTTGGTCAGGCCGCCACGGGCGACAATAATCTCGGTGGCGGCGTTGAAGCCCGCCAGCGAGTTGCCGAGGCCCTGCCAGGCGGCGCGGGTATAAATGTTGTAGACCTCGGCGGAGGCATTGCCGTTGACCACGAAGGTGTCACCAACCGCTCCTTCGGTGCCGCCATCGACCACGTCGCGGCCGTCGGTGGCGCCCAACGCATTGGCGTTCCAGATGATCGTGTCGTCGCCGGCATCGCCGTTGACGGTGTCCACGCCGGCGTTGAGACCGACAGCGGTCGCGGTGACGGTGAAGTTCTCGATGAAGAAGTTGTCGCCGTCGTCCCAGTCACCGTTTGCCAGCAGCCGGATAGCGGAGTTGGGCCCGATCTGCGCTGCCGACAAGGTTGCGTTGAAGGTCCCACTTGTGGTTCCGAGAACGCCACCGGCTAGTGCTTGCCAGCTATTCGTGGTGTGATTCCAAGCCTGAACAGTCACGTTCTCCGTGCCTGTGATGCTGGTATCTCCCACATAGGTGAACTGCACTGAGGCCGACGCTGCGACGGGCAGACTGAACGCGCGCTGGATGTACTCGCCGCCGTCGACTCCTTCGTTGAACTGGAGACGCCCGCCGTTGCCGGTGTTGATGGTGATGTCGCCGCCGGTCGCGCCGCCGGTTTCGCTGCCGCCCACGTTGACGGATCCTTCGATCCAGTCGCCGTTGAAGCTCAGCGTGCCGTTGTTGTTCGTGTAGGCCTGGCTGCCGAACTCGTCACGATAAGTGCCGACATCCGAACCGGAACCGCCGGAGAGCGTGTCGTTACCGTCGCCGCCGTTCAGCAGGTCTGTGCCCTCGCCGCCGTTGACGACGTCGTTGCCGCCGTTCGCATTGACGGTGTCGTTGCCGCCGAGCGCGTTGATCGTTTCGGAGGTGGTTCCGACCCCGTTGAGGGTGTTGGCTAAGTTAGTTCCGTTGATGGTAACGGTCGGGACGGCTGCCGCCAGGGTGAAATCATTGATGTCGATCTGGGCGTCGGTAACGTTGTTAATCCTGATCGTGCCGATCTGGTTCGAAGCTCCGTCGTTGATCGTCAGCAACCGGCCTGCGGGTGCCCCGACAGCGGCGCTTTCCGTAACGCGAGTCGCGAAGTTGGCTGCGGTGATTCCCAGTCCGCTCAGATCAATCTTGTCCTGGTTGGTCGCCAGTCCCCCATCTGCGTCGAAGCTGTTTATGATATCGGCGCCAAAATTGGACGTGTTGTAGACGATGGTGTTGACGCCACCGCCAACGTCGATCGTATCGTCACCGGCATTGCCGATGATCGTGTCGTTGTTATCGCCGCCATTGATGGTGTCGTTGCCGAGACCGCCATCGATCAGATCGTTGTCGTCGTTGCCGTTGAGCGTATCGTTGCCGGCACCGCCGAACAGCTGGTTGGCACCGTCATTGCCATTGATGACGTTGTTGAGCGCGTTACCGGTGCCGTTGAGGTCGGCGTCGGCCCCGTTGAGGTCGAGGTTCTCGACGTTTGCGCCGAGCACAAAGCTGATGTCGGATTCCACGCGGTCGGTGCCGCCGATGACGGCATCTGCCGTCGTTTCGGTGACCACGTCGCCGGCCTCATCGACTTCGTAGACGTCGTTGCCGTCGCCGCCGATCATTATGTCGGCGCCGAGGCCGCCCAGCAGCGTGTCGTTGCCGCCAAGGCCACTCAGCGTATCGGCCAGGTCGCCGCCGGAGATAACGTTGGCGATGCTGTTGCCGGTGCCCACGAATTGATCGGCATCGATGCCGGTGTAGGTGAGGTTCTCAACGTTGGCCATCAGCTCGATCGAGAGCGCGGCCATTTCGGTCAGCACCTCGTCGGTTCCGGCTCCGCCGGCTTCAACCACGACATCGAGGAGATCGTCGACCACGTAATCGTCGTTGCCGGCGAGGCCGATCATCGTGTCGGCCCCGAGGCCTCCATCGAGGAAGTCATCGTCGCCGGTGCCCGAGCCGCCAACCAACAGGTCATCGCCGTCGCCGCCGATGAGATCGTTGTCGCCGGTGCCGCCGAAGATCAGGTCGTTGCCGAGACCACCGGTGATGACGTCCGCAACCCCATCCTCGCCTGCGATGAAGTTGTTCACGGTCGATGCGGAAAGGTTCACGCCGCCGCTATCGCGGGCGACGTCGAGTCGGCTGATCAGGTAATCGTCGGCCCCGAGCAGGTAGCCGGCATAGGTAGCGCCGTTGAAGTTGATGCGCTCGACGCCGGTCTCAAGGTTGGTGCCGGTGTAGTGGCCGGCCACGGTGATCGTCTGGTTGACCGTGGCAGCGCCGTTCGGCATGCCATAGGTGATCACCAGGCTGCCGTTGTTATCGGCGGTGTTGTTGTCACTCGCGTTCAGCGAAGTCAGCGTCGGCACGGGAAGCAGGGTCACCGGGTCGATGGCATTCGGCGCGAGGATCGCGATGCGATCCGCCGTGCCGCCGCTGGTCGCGTTGACGGCTTCGTTGATGGTGTCGTTACCGTCGCCAAGTCCGAACGAGTAGGTATCGTTCCCGAGACCGCCGTTGAGGGTGTCAACGCCGGCATTAAGGGCGGGATTGACGTAGGTAATTGTCAGGTTGTCGATGTTAACGCTGTCGCCGGTTTCGAGGCTGGTAGCCACGAAGCGGATGGCGGCGGAGGCCGTAAACGGCCCGGTGCCGAACAGGCTCAGATCGATATTGCGGGGCACGTTGCCGGTTGTGCTGATGATTTGATCGACCTGAACGAAAGTCGTTCCGTCACGGGAGAAGAACACAGTGACATTGTCGTCGGCACCTATCGCTTCGACGACTGAATAGCTCAGGAAGGCCGTTGGCGTGCCGGCAAGGTTCACCGTACGCTGGATCTGCGCCCCGTCGAAATTCGCGCCGGTTCCGCCAACGAAGCGCAGGACGTTGTTGTTGCCACCGTCGATCTGGATCTGGCCGGTCGTCACAGCGCCGCTATCGCCGGTCTCCACCCAAGAAGTTGTCCAGGCGGTGGAGCCGTTCGTATTGTTGGCGTTTCCGGTCTCGAAGTTGTCGGCGTAGGTTGCGGTGTTGCTGCCTGGGCCGCCGACCAGGATGTCGTTGCCGCCGAGGCCGTTGAGCACGTCGGTGCCGGCAAGCCCGAGGATCAGGTCTTCGCCGGCCGTACCGTTGAGCACGGGCTGGTTCAGCGGGGGCGCGCCCTGCGTTGCGGAGCCGTTGTCGTTGTACGGCGTACCGACGACGATGTTGAGCGGGCCGCCGTCGCTGAACTGCACACGTTCGATGTTGCGCAGCCGGTCCGACCCGTCGAGGTTAAGCTCGGTGATGTCGGTGACGATCACCTGCCCGTCCGCGGTCGCGCCGAAGGAATATTCGGAACGCAGACCCTGAAACTTGGCGGTGTCGATGTCGGGCACGGCGTCGGCGCCCGCCGTCGTGATCTCGCGGACGATCTGCAACTGACCGGGATTGATCTTACCCTCGAACATCCAGGCGCTCAGCGGCTTGGTCGTCGGCGTGCCGCCGGTGGGCGCAGTGACCATGTTGCCATTGGCGTCGAGGCGCAGGGTGACCAGGCTGGTCATGCTCTTGATGTTGGGGTTGCCCACCACCTCCGTGCCTGTAGGGCCATTGAGGTCGAACCCGCTCATGATGCCGATGCGCACGTTCAGCCACTTGTCGCCGTCGATGATGTCGTCGCCGGCCTTGCCCATGATGACGTCGCTGCCGTCGCCGCCAAGGATGATGTCGCCGGCGGAGAAGGCGTTGACGCCCGCGCCCACCACGGCCTGGAGGCCCGCAATCATCGCGATGCCCTGCGCGTCGAGCCCGCTGCCGAGATAGCCGGTCGAGCCTCCCTGGGAGAGCGGAAGACGTGTGGTGGCATCCTCATCGGAGCCAGTCAGAATGTCGTTGAACGCCGTACCCGACAGACCCTCGACCGACTCGAACTCATCGAGCGCTGCATTCTGAGGCAGCGTCGGGGCTTCGTCGAAGATGATCGGAATAGACAGATCGGCATTCACAAAGAGGGTGTTGTCCTTGTAGGTCGCCCAGTCGAAGCCGGACATGCCGGCCATCTTGCCGCGGCCCGGGCTGCCCACGAAGATGTCGTCGCCGCCTTCGCCGATGAATTCGTCGAAGCCGCCATCGCCCAGGAACACGTCGTGCCCGTCGACGCCGTCATGGGCGAAGATTTCATCGAAGTTGTCGCCAGGGGCACCGTCGAAGGTGCCGGTTTCGATCCAGTCATTGCCTTCGTTGCCGAGGATGCGTTCGGCGTTCTTGTTGCCGTAGATGAAGTCGTTACCCATGCCTGCGAAGACTTCCGAGCCCATGTCGGTGCCCAGGAAGATGAAGTCCTGGCCGTCATTGCCCATCACCAGATCGAGGCCGGGTCCGGCGTGAACCACGTCGTTGCCCTTGCCGGCCTTGATGTTGTCGTCGCCGCCGCTATCAACGATGATGTCGTCACCGTCACCAGCATTGATGATGTCGTTGCCGAAACCACCCTCGAGCCTGTCGTTGCCACCATCACCGAACAGCGTGTCGTCGCCGATGCCGGCAATCAGGATATTGTTTCCTTCGGTACCACCGAGGACGACGTGTTCGCCGCCGGTGTAGCGGAGATAGTTGGTATCGGGACCCACGGTTGCCGGGTTGTTGCGGATCACCAGTGGCGTCAGGATGCCGGTGCCGACGGGATCTCCGTTGTTGGCGATGTTGTCGAGGGTCTCGTCGATCGCCGTGCCGGGATTGTCGAGGAGGATGCCGTCGGCGCCCGGATCGTCGATACCGGGATTATATTGCTTGGTCTTATCCACCTCGAGGATGAGGCCGGGGGTCGAAAACACATCGGACGGCAGGTGCGTCGCGTCGGTGTTACGCATGATCATGGCGGCGAAGGAATTGTTCTCCATTTCGCCGAACAGATGCAGGCCGTCGAGGCGCTGCAGATAGTAGAAGCGGTCGCCGTTCTGCAGTTTCTCCATCTGCATTTCGAAGACGAAGTTGAAGGTCGATCCCAGCATGCCGCCGAACGGCATAATGGCTTCCGCGAGGCCACCGATCCACAGATCGACATCGTTGAGGCCACCGAGCCCGGTGGCCGCACCATAGGCACCGGTACCATTCAGGAAGTCGACCGCGTCGCCCTGCACTGCAAGCCCGCCGACGGATACGCCGGTGATGAGTGTCAGCGCCGCGTCGCGCTTGCCGTCGATAGTATCCTGGTCGGTGATCAGTGAATGCGTGCCATAGGCAGCGATGAAGTTGATAATCGAAGCTTCGTGCTTGAGATGGCCAGCAAAGTCGACCCAGCTCTCATAGGGCTTCAGCAGCACGTCCTGGTTCGTCGCTGTGTAGAATTGACTCCGGGCTTCGTTGAGTGACGGAACGCCGGTGTCGCGACCGCGCGCAAGATTGATGGTCGCAAGATCGAGAGGCAGGCCCAGCAAATTATTGCGGAGCGCACTCGTCACGAATTCGTCGATCTCGTTGCCGACCTGGCGAGTCATGCCGCGAATGATGGCCCCGGCCGCAATGCCGTCATCGACGGCCGCATTGGTACCGTTGTTGTGGAACTGGAGCGGATTGAGGAAGCCCTCGATCAGGCCGATATCGTTGGCGACGAAATTGGGATCGAGGCGGTCGATCGACTCGGTCAGCATCGAGTGGCCGAAGCGATAGACCACATGGGCAAACTCGGCCACGATCGATGGATCGATGGTCACATCGAAGCCGTCGGGCACCAGGAACACGTTGATGTTGGGCTGAATCTTGCGCGCGAACTCCTCGAAGACAAGATGCTGATACTGCATCTCGGTACCGAACTTGGCCGCCTGGAACAGCCGCTCGCCGTCCCAGTTCAGAGCATCAAGTCCCGCCTGGGTGGTTGGAATCGCCGCCAGGTTTGGCAGGTCGGTTGCCAGCCACTCATTGATGAAAGCGAGATCACCGGACGCCAGCACCACATCCTTGGTGTGCTGGACCAGCCGGTTGTGCTCGGCGTGGAACACATGATGTACTGCAGTCAGGCCGATATTCTCGTTCGCACGACCGTCACCGGCGATGAAATGCGCATCGAGCAGTTCGTTGTCATACTCGGTGCTGCCATTACCAGGATTGGCGAGGCCGATTTCCGTATCGCCGTCATCGATCTTGCCTTCGGGCACAGCGTCGTGCGCGATATCGGCGAGGAACGCGTGACCCGTGCGGACAGCGAGATGTGTCACGTCCGGAGCAGAGCCGGCATCAGGACCATCTGGCGCGACAGTCACCAGGCTCAGCAGCGCACCGGGAGTGCCCGAGGCCAGCGTCTGCGGCGGCCCGACCATCACCACCTGCGGGAAGCCCGTCAGCGGGTTGGGAATGAAATTGCCATACTCGTCGGTGGCCAGCAGCGGCAGGTTGCCGACGTGATAGTCGGTCAGGTCGATGCCGAGCATCTCGCGCGCCTGCGCCTTGACTTCGCCCCACGTCGCCATGCCGCCATCGCTGCCTTCGATCAGATTACCGGTTGCGACCGGTCTGCCTCCAACGAGAACATATTCACGCAGGAACACTTGATGCGATGAGTGCGAGGTATAGGTCTGGTTCTGATCGACGAAAGAAGTTGTTGTATTGACCGGACGATCGGTGTCGTCGCCGGTGCCCATCACGCCGTCGGCGCCGGGTCCTGCCAGTGTAGCGCGGGTGAGCACCATGAAGTTCGTTTGGCCGCCTTCCACATAGAGCGGGTCATCCGGCATCAGCGGGATGAACACGGTGCCGTTGCCGCCCTTGGCGACGAGGTCGAGGCCATGATCGAAGAACTGGCCGAACAGCGTGAACCACGAATTGAATGGGGCGGAGAGTCCCTCGTCCGGCGCGGCGTTCGTGATGACGATGTTCGCGCCCTGCAATTCGATGCCGCTGGCGCTAAGCAGCGCGAGGAGAGGTCCATCGACAGCGTCAAGGGCTGCTTGCGCCACATCAACGGCAGCCGCGGTCACGGCTGCAGCATCCTGAAGCGCCTGATTGTTCGGACTGGCCGACGCCGCCGCCTGAGCGGCGGCATTCGCGCGTTGCGCATCTGCAAGATCATTGAAGAACGTGCGAAGCGGCGCGTACTCAACGGAAATTGCCGCCGTGACATCCATATGATCTTCGGGCGGCACGATGCCGGCACGCTGCAGGGCGGTCAGGATCGCCGAAGGATTGCCCAGCGTCTGGTCGACGAGCAGGTTGGAGATCGTCCGTATCGTGGGGTCGAAGACGTCGCTCGGCCCGGCCGAGCCGGTGGGGCCGTCATTGTCGATGCCCGGCTGGTAGGAAACCGGCACCATCATCACGCCTGGGCCGGGGTCGGCATCCACCATGATGGTGCGGAAATCGGTGCCCAGCGGCTCGGGGAATTCCGTGTCGGCCGAGCCCCAGGTCGGATGAAGTAGATTATTGTAGGTGCCATCGACCGTGCGCAGCCCCCAACTGAGATTGTAGGCGGGGATCAGAGCGGGACCGACGCTGTTAGCGGGACCGTAGAGAGGCTGACCCGCCGCGTGGGCCTCTGCAATTTTGATCTGAGCAAGGATAAAATCCAGATCGCTTCTGATATATGCAACCATGACGCCCTCGCTGATTAGCGGTTGATCAGCACCCCGGCAGGCCCATTGATTTTCCCTTTGGGCAAAGCTGTGATGTCTCAATGCTCTCATTAAGGGCGGCAATTGCGGCCAGGAACGGCAGAAGGTCCGAGCCTTCCTTGGACCTAGGTCCAATGCGCTTCCGACCTAGGTCTGATTTTTTGGAGTCATTAGGCGGCGCACCACGCGCGTTCAACAGGGATACTGTTCGGATGAACCAAGCTTCCAGTCCGGGCTTTCTTCGCCCGAGATTCAGCATCATCCATCAGTTTATGGCCGTCGCGGGCATCACAATTGTTCTCGCGATGGGCCTGCTTGCCTACGTCGTGTCGGAGAAATTCAAGGCGAGCTTAATGCAAACCGCCGCCGAGGAAGGCGCGCTGCTGATCGAAGCTTTCCTCGAGCCATCGGTTCAGGAACTCGTCACCTCCGAGACGTTGTCGGCGACCGCGACAAAACGGCTTGACGAACTTCTGTTGGGGAAGCTCGGCGAGCGCATACCGGTCATCAAGATATGGCTTCGCGATGGCACTCTCGCCTATGCAACCAATAAAAAAATGGTCGGCGAGAAATTTCCGTCCGCTCATCTGGATGAAGCTTTCCGCAGCAAGATATCCGGGTCTTTTGACGACCTCGACGATCCGGAAAATACTCTGGAACGCGATCTGAAAAAGCAGCTCATCGAAATCTATGCGCCGCTTTATCGGACCGGCACATCAAACATCATCGCAGTAGGTGAAATCTACAACGACGGAGAGCGGCTCGCCGCTGAGTTGAAATCCATACAGTTTGCGGTCGCAGGTATTGTCGGAGCCGTAAGCGCACCCATGCTGCTACTGCTGTTCTTCATGGTCCGTCATACGGATTTGACCATGACAAAGCATCGGGAGGCGCTGGTTCAGAAAATTATCGAAACAGAAGCGTTGGCAGATCAGAACGGCCGATTGCGGCGCGCGGCAGAGGATGCGCGGCTTGAAGGCGCGCGCTCTAACGAAAGCCTTCTCGGGCAGATCGGGCGAGATCTGCACGATGGACCGATTCAGCTTCTGGGCATGTTGATGCTCAAGCTGACCGGCGGTTCCGCCGCGGCTGACAGCAAGCCAGAAAAGAACCATGGCGATACCGGCAGTTCACGCGAGCTTACTCGTCGCGCTCTGGTTGACCTGCGCAACATCGCAACCGGCCTGGTGCTTCCCGAACTTCACGGACTGACCACGGCTGAAACGCTGTGGCTCGCTGTCAGACAGCACGAGGCCACGACGGGAACTCTGGTCGCTTGTCAAATCGGCGATCTGCCAGCACATCTCTCACCATCACTGAAGATTTGTCTCTACCGGATCGTGCAGGAAGGACTCAATAATGCCTTCCATCATGCCAACGGTGACGGTCAGAGCGTGCAAGCTTCCGCCGACACGAACTGGATCAGCATCGTCGTGCGTGACGCCGGCCCAAAGAACAAAATCGGCAATCCAAGCACGCGCCGGAGCAAGACAGGTCTCGGTATCCCCGGACTGATCTGCCCCCTTTGAAGTGGTCCTCCCTGAAGTATGATTTTCGGATGGAGGATGAGATCGATGGCAAGGAAGAGGCATACGGCTGAAGAGATTGTTGCGAAGCTGCGGCAGGTTGATGTGCTGATGGCACAGGGCCGG
>JAUSAX010000142.1 GCA_030652315.1 Afipia sp.
GTACTGTCATGGCGTTCAAACCCGTATTGTTTCCGCGCTCCATCAGGCGCGCTTGTTGGGCGCAATGTGGAGCGAACTTGTTGCCGGAAGCTTGCAGAGAAACGATGGAAATGGGGTATAAGGCCGAACTTTCGCGTTGAATCCCTTGGATTTTCCCGCAGGAACGCGGTTTATGGTTTCCAAAACGTAACGCTAGTGTCCCGTATCCGACGTTCGCTTCACCTTGCAGCGCGTTCTGGGCGAACGTCGGATACGAAGGGACACTGGCAAAATATAATTCTAGTGATCCTTTGGTTCTGACATTCGTAAAGTGCCTGCGAAGGACATGATACGAATGTCAGAACCGGATCACTAATTTTCGAGTCCGGGCCGATCACGCCGATGCATGGTATTATGTTCATCAAGACATCATCGCTTGGCGATGTCGTGCATCACATGCCGGCGATGACCGATGCGCGCCGGCACTGGCCCGATGCGCGGATGACGTGGGTGGTTGAAGAAGCATTCGCGCCGCTGGCGCGGCTTCATCCGGCCGTCAACGAGGTGATCCCTGTTTCGACGCGGCGCTGGCGATCTCAATTGCTGCGTCCCGAGACCTGGAGCGAAGTGTCGGCCTTCAAGGCCAGGCTGAGGTCGATCAAGGCCGAGAAGGTGATCGACACGCAGGGTCTGATCCGGTCGGCATTGATCGCGCGAACTGCCACGGGTGAACGAAACGGCTATGACGCTTCAAGCATTCGGGAGCCGATGGCGTCGCTATTTTACGATATCAAGCACAAGGTTGCGCGCGATCAGCATGCAGTGACGCGCAACCGGCTGCTGACCGGGTTGAGTCTGGGCTATTCGCCGGAAGCGACAATCGACTATGGGCTGGTCAAGCCGCCGCGCGGGAATGATGCGCCTTATGCGGTGTTGTTTCACGGCACATCCCGCGCTGCCAAGGAATGGCGCGAGGTCGATTGGATCGGCACCGGCAAGTGGCTGCGCGGGCAGGGCCTCGACGTGGTGCTGCCATGGGGGAATGAGCGCGAGCGCTTGCGCTGCGAACGCCTCGCGGCCGCGATCCCGGGAAGCCGCATTCTCGAACGCCAGCCGCTCGATGCGACGGCGAAAGTGATTGCCAACGCCGCACTGGTGGTTGGTGTTGATACGGGATTGCTGCATCTGGCGGCGGCGTACAGTGTGCCGCTGATCGCGGTGTTTCTGGCGACCGATCCGGGTCTGACCGGCCCCGTCGGTAACGGATCGATCACGGTGGTCGGCGGGAAGAATCTTTACCCGTCGTTCGAGCGGGTAATCGAGGCGGCGCAGAAATTGTCGCTTATGCCTTGATGCGCTTCGTCAGGATTGCTTCGACGAAGCCTGAAATGTCGCTTCCGGAAAACAGATAACCTTCGATGCCCGCTGCGGTACCGGCATCGAGATCGCGCTGCTTGTCGCCAATGACAAAGCTGTGCTCCTTGTCGATCGGCCAGTGTTTCATGAGATCGAGGATCATGCCGGACTGCGGTTTGCGCCAGTGGCATTCGCGCGTATAGGCCGGGACCGTGCCGTCGGGATGATGCGGGCAATATCTAAAGTCGTCGATACGCGCGCCGTCGCGCGCCAGTTCATCGCGCATCCAGTTGTGCAGCGTGCGCACATCGTCCTCGGAGAAAAAGCCGCGTGCGACACCGGACTGGTTGGTGAAGACGAAGACGTAATAGCCGGCGTCGTTCAGCGCTTTAATCGCAGTTGCTATCCCCGGCATCCAGCGAAGCCGCTCGCGGGTACCGACATAGGCGTCGTCGAGATTGATGACGCCGTCGCGGTCGAGGAACGCCGCCGGCTTTCGCATCAGGCCGGCCGTCATGCGGTCTTCGGTGCGCCGATCAGCGCCTGTTCGACGTCGTCGCAGATCGCATGCATCGCCATCATGTGAATCTGCTGAACCACCGGCGTATCGTCGGTGGGGGAGACGAACAGAAGATCGCACGATGCGCGCATGCCTTCGCCCTTGGTGCCGGTGAACCCGACGGTCGTTACGCCCATGTCGCGTGCTGTTTTAAGTGCTGCAAGGATGTTGGGTGAACGGCCGGACGTTGTCAGTGCAAACAGGATGTCGCCGCGACGGGCAAGTCCCTGCACCTGTCGCGCGAAGACCTGCTCGAAGCCGTAGTCGTTGGCGATGGCCGTCAGCGCGGATGTGTCGGTGGTCAGCGCGATCGCGGCCCAGCCGGGACGTTCCTGCTTGTAGCGGCCGACGATTTCGGCGGCGATATGCTGTGCATCGGCGGCGCTGCCGCCATTGCCGATCAGGAGCAGCTTGTTTCCCGCTCTCAGTGCGTCCGCCACCGCCCGCGCAATCGCGTGCGTCGTTGCAAGCAGTTCATTGCTCTGCACGGCCTTGGTCAGCCCGGCGAGCGAGTTCTGAAAATGCGCGACGATCCGATCCTGGCTCACATGTCACCGCGTTCGTTCAGGTTGCATTTCAGTGGTGGTCACGAGTGGTAGTCATGGTGCGATACGGGCGCAAGTGCAGCCACGGTTCGAGATTAACGCGCAATGCCCGCGCCAGCCGTGGCTATCACACCTTGCGCGATCTCCACGACCTCCGATGCCGGGATGTCGCGCATGCAGTGATGATCGTTCATGGTGCAGACCGGGCGATGACAGGGCTGGCAGGGCAGGTCGGTCGCCCGCTTGATGGTGGCGGCAAGACCGTTCAATGGCGCCCAGTGGTACGGGCTGGTCGGGCCGAAGATCCCGATCGCCGGTGTGCCGATGGCGGCGGCGATGTGCATCAGGCCGGAGTCGTTGGAAATGACGGTTTTCGCTGCCGCCATTGCCATGATGCCGTTGCGCAGATCAGTACCGGTCAGGTCGCGGACGTGTGGTCCCGCAAAATTGACGATCTCGGTGGCGATGGCTTTTTCGCCGGGGCCACCGACCACCCAGACGTCGAGGCCCTGTTCGGCGAACATGCGAGCCGCCTCAGCATAATAGGTCCAGCGTTTCGACGCGCCGACCGATCCCGGGGCCAGCGCGACCGCGGCGCTTTGGCCGAGATTGTTGGCCTGCCGCCAGGCCGCGACCTCAGCGGGCGGCACCACAAGTTGCGGAACCGGCCACTCTTTGGGCAACGGGGCATCTGCCGGCAAGGCGAGGGCGGCATTCTTGTCGATAAAGCGGGGCATTTTCCGCTCGCCCCAGCGCCAGTCGTTGATCAGTCCGAAGCGGACCTCGCCGACGAAGCCGGTCCGCTGCGGAATGCCTGCGAGGGTCGGGGCGATGGCCGCCTTCCATGTCCTCGGCATCACCAGGGCCGTGCCGTAGCCGGCTTCGCGGAACTGGCTGGCCAGCGCCCACTGCTTTTTCAGGGCGAGCCGTCCGCGCGGCAGATCCCAGACAATGCCTCGGCGGACGCCGGGCATATAGTCCACCAGCGGGGCGCACAGGCTGGTCACCAGAAGATCGACCGGCCGATTGGGCCAGCGCTCCTTGAGCACCCGGACCACGGTATGCCCCCGAACGAAATCGCCGATCCACATATACGGAATTACCAGAATTGGACTGGTTTCCGCGAGATCGGACGAAACCTTCAATTCGCTTAGAAATGAATCTTTGTTCATTTATCGAAGGGCTTTGCAGCCGTTTCCGTGGCTCGGGAGAATTGTGCACGATCAGCCGGTTACCGCGTCACTTGCGCGGCGTCCAGATGCGTTTTTATCCTCTCGGTGTGGATATTGCCCTTCACCACACCAGCGGACGTGAGTTGCTTGCCGGGCGGGAGTGAGGCAAAGGTGACCCGCATTAACTGGGCGGGATTCCTTCATGCTGCTGGTGACCGGCGGAGCCGGTTTTATCGGATCGAACGTCGTCGCCGCCCTCAACGATGCGGGCCGCGCGGACGTGGCCGTTTGTGATTTTCTCGGATCTGACGGCAAGTGGCGCAATCTCGCCAAGCGGCAGCTCGCTGACATCGTTCCGCCTGCGGAACTGATGCCATGGCTTGCCGGGCGCAAGCTCGACGCGGTCATTCACCTCGGTGCGATTTCGGAGACCACCGCGACCGACGGCGATCTCGTGATCGAGACCAATTTCCGCCTTTCGATGCGGCTGCTCAACTGGTGCACGGCCAACGCCGTGCCGTTCATCTACGCCTCGTCCGCATCAACCTATGGCGACGGCGAGCAGGGATTCCGTGACGACGCGGCTCCCGATGCCCTGAAGAAACTGCGGCCGATGAATCTCTACGGCTGGAGCAAGCATCTGTTCGACATGGCGGTGGTGGAACGGCTCGCAAAGGGCGAGAAGATGCCGCCGCAATGGGCCGGTCTCAAGTTCTTCAACGTGTTCGGCCCGAATGAGTACCACAAGGGCACGATGATGAGCGTGCTGGCGCGCCGCTTCGACGACATCAGGTCCGGTCGCACCGTGCAGCTGTTCAAGTCGCATCGCGACGGAATCGCTGATGGCGACCAGCGGCGCGATTTCATTCATGTGGACGACGTCGTGCGCGTCATCATGTGGTTGCTGGCAACGCGCTCCGTGAACGGCATCTACAATGTCGGCACCGGCAAGGCCCGCAGCTTCCGCGATCTGATCCTTGCGGCCTACGGCGTGCTCGGCGCCAAGCCGAATATCGAATACATCGATATGCCGGAACAAATCCGGGGCAGTTATCAGTACTTCACCGAAGCAGAGGTCGATCATCTGCGCGGGGCAGGCTACAATGGCGGCTTCACGGCGCTGGAAGATGCCGTCGGCAGCTATGTCAGGGATTTTCTCGACCGGCCCGATCGCTACCGCTGATCGTGCAAGAGACATACAGGCGTTTTCAGGGATACAGGCGTTCTCATGTTCGATTTTGACGCGCTGTCGCAAGCGATTGTCCGCCAGACCGTGCTGTGCGTCGGCGACCTGATGCTGGACGAGTTCGTCTATGGCGAAGTGTCCCGCATCTCGCCGGAAGCGCCGGCGCCAGTGATCGCGGCCCGGCGCAGCGAGATCAACGTCGGCGGCGCGGGCAACGTCGCGCGCAACATCGCTTCGCTCGGAGCAAGGTGCATTTTCGTCGGCCTTGTGGGCAATGACGTAGCCGGTGAGACGCTGAGGGCGGAACTCGCAAAGGAAAGCCTGATCGAGCCGATTCTCGTGACCGATCCGGCGCGGCCGACCACGCGCAAGGTGCGGTTTGTCTCAGAGCATTTCTCCACGCACATGTTGCGGGCGGATTGGGAGCTGTCAGCCCCGGCGTCGGAAGTCACCGAACGCAAGCTGATCGATGCCGTCGTCTCGGCGTTGCCGCGTGCGGACATCGTGCTGCTGTCGGACTACGCGAAGGGCGTTCTGACCGCACGGGTGATCCGCAACGTCATCGACGCGGCGCGCAAGCTCGGCAAGCGGGTGATCGTCGATCCGAAGAGCGCTAATCTTGCGATCTATCGCGGTGCGACGTTGCTGACGCCGAACCGCAAGGAGTTTGCCGAAGCGACGCGGCGGCGCATTCAGTCGGACGCCGATATCGCCGATGCTTCGATCGAGGCATTGCGAACCGCTGATGCTGAGGCGATCCTTGTGACCCAGAGCGAAGACGGCATGACGCTGGCGCATCGCGACGGCAGCCTGATCCATGTTCCGGCCCAGCCCGCGAAGGTGCGCGACGTGTCGGGTGCCGGCGACACCGTGGTTGCGGTGCTGGCGGTGACGCTGGCGGCAGGAATCGACTGGGATACATCGTTGCGCTGCGCGACGGCAGCGGCCGCCGTAGCCGTCAGCAAGCCAGGTACGGCGACGGTTTCGCTGGCCGAACTGCGTCGGAAGATTTTGCCGCATGCCTCGCTCGCGGCGGAAGAGAAGATCGCCTCCAGTGCTGCCGGCCTCGATGCGCAACTTGCCGAGTGGCGCAGGCAGGGATTGCGCGTCGGTTTCACCAACGGCTGTTTCGATATCCTGCATCCGGGGCATGTCCGGGTGGTGACGCAGGCGCGCGCAGCGTGCGACCGCCTGATCGTCGGCCTCAACAGCGATGCGTCGGTTCAGCGTCTCAAGGGGCCGGAGCGCCCGGTGCAGGACGAGCGCGCACGCGCTGAAGTCCTTGCGGCGCTTGAAGCGGTCGATCTCGTTGTCATTTTTGAGCAGGATACGCCACTGGAACTGATCACGCAGATCAAGCCCAGCGTGCTGGTCAAGGGCGGCGACTACACCCGCGAGCAGGTCGTGGGCCACGAAATCGTGGCAGCCAACGGCGGTGAGGTTGTGCTCGTCGATATCCTGCCGGGTCACAGCACCACATCGCTGGTCAAGCGGGCGCGCGAGAACAAGGCATGACCGCGAACGCGTCCGATCTCTCGACTCACGTGTCGCCTTCGGTCTGGCGCAACACCGCCGCGTGGACAAAGGCGGCGGATATCGCGGTGGTTCTCATGGCCGCTTCGCTGCCATGGTCGACGTCGCTGGTCGCGATCTTTGCAGTGGCGTGGCTGCTGTTGCTGATTTCGACGATCGAGTGGACAGGTTTCCTAGAATCGATGAAGCGGCCGGCATGCGCTACCCCGCTTCTGCTTTTCGCGGTGGCTGTCGTTGGTACGCTGTGGGCCATGGATATTTCCTGGTCGGACCGGCTGCGTGGCATTAATCCGGTCGCCAAGCTGCTGGCTATCCCCGTTTTGATCTATCACTTTGAACGATCGGGGCGGGGACTGTGGGTGATGCTCGCGTTTCTCGCGTCATGCACAGCGGTGATGCTGACATCGTGGCTGATGTTCGTCGATCATCGCGTGGTTTTCGATCCGTCGCGCTCGCTGGGTGTTCCCGTTAAAAACTACATCGCGCAGAGTCAGGAATTCGCGCTCTGCGCCTTCGCGGCCTTCGGAGCGGCAGTCTATTTGCTGAAAGCGCAGCGGAAGACGTGGGCTGCGCTTCTGCTCGTTCTCGGCATCGGTTTCCTCGCTAATATGGTTTTTGTCGCGAGTTCGCGAACTGTTTTCGTCTGCATCCCGGTGCTGATTGTAATTTTCGCCGCAAAGCACTTCAGCACGCGCGGCTTTTTGCTGCTGATGGCCGCCGTGATTGCGGCCAGCGCGCTCGCGTGGACATCGTCGCCTTACTTGCGTATGCGGGCGGGGATGATCGGTACCGAATATCAGCGCTATCATGAAAGCAACGCCGTGACGTCCGTCGGCGAGCGGCTTGAATTCTGGCGCAAGTCGATCAAGTTCGTCGCCGAGGCGCCGCTCGTCGGTCACGGAACGGGATCGACGAAAACATTGTTCACGCAGGACGCGGTCGGGCAGACTGGTGTATCGGCCCAGATCATCGGCAATCCGCATAACCAGACGCTCAACGTAGCCGTGCAATGGGGCTTGATCGGTTGTCTCGCGCTGTATGCGATGTGGGTTGTGCATCTCAGGCTATTCTCAGGAACTGGCCTTGCGGCGTGGGTGGGACTCGTTGCGGTGGTCGAAAATTTTGTCAGTTCGCTGCTGAATTCGCACCTCTTCGATTTTCACGAAGGGTGGATCTACGTGCTGGCTGTCGGTGTTGCGGGGGGCATGGTCTTGCGCGGTTCCCGGACGGCCAAGCTGGCGGCGGGACAGGCATAGTCATGGCCGCCTTGTCCCGGTTCAGGTTCCCGCGCCTCACCTGGCGAAATCTGTTGATCGTTATCCACGATGCGCTGGCGACGGTCTTCGCAGTCGTTGCGAGTTTCTACTTGCGGTTTGAGGGCAGCGGTCTCGTCGAGCGCCTGCCGCTGCTGCTTCGCATCCTGCCGTACTTCGTCCTTTTCAGCATCGTCGTCTGCTATGTCTTCAGGCTGACCACCACCAAGTGGCGTTTCATTTCGCTGCCGGACTTTTTTAACATCGTCAAAGCCTCGACGGTGCTGGCGCTGATGTTGCTGGTGCTGGACTACATCTTCATTGCTCCGAACGTCTACGGCACATTCTTTTTCGGCAAGACGACGATCATCATCTACTGGTTTCTACAGAACTTCGCGCTCGGCGGATTGCGCGTCGCCTATCGCTATTTCCGCTACACGCGGACGCTCAATCAGGCGCGCAGCCTTGATGCGTCGCCGACACTGCTGGTCGGACGCGCCGCCGATGCGGAAGTCTTGCTGCGCGGAATCGAAAGCGGTGCTGTGAAGCGGACGTGGCCGGTCGGTGTGCTGTCTCCGTCCTTGTCGGATCGTGGCCAGTCAATCCGCGGTATTCCGGTGCTGGGCGGGATCGACGACCTCGCCGATGTCGTTGATGATTTCTCGCGCCGCGAGAGGCCCCTTGAGCGCCTTATCATGATGCCGTCGGCGTTCGAGCCAGATGCGTCACCAGAGTCAGTGCTGACGCGCGCCCGCAAGCTCGGTCTCACGGTCAGCCGCCTGCCGTCACTCGAAGGCAGCGGTGAAACTCCGCGGCTTGCACCGGTTGCGGTCGAGGATTTGCTGCTGCGGCCGAGCGTCAAGATCGACTATCAGCGGCTTGAGACGTTCGTGAAGGGAAAATCCGTCGTCGTCACCGGCGGCGGCGGATCGATCGGTTCGGAAATATGCGACCGTGTCGTGACGTTCGGCGCGTCGCGCCTGCTGATCGTGGAAAATTCGGAACCGGCGCTGCATGCGGTGCTGGAAAGCCTGACGGCGAAATTCCCCACGGCCATTATTGAAGGGCGTATCGCTGATATTCGCGATCGTGAGCGCATTGCGCACCTCATGACCGAATTCAAACCCAACATCGTGTTTCATGCTGCCGCGTTGAAGCACGTTCCGATCCTCGAACGGGATTGGGGCGAGGGCGTCAAGACCAATATCTTCGGCACCGTCAATGTGGCCGATGCGGCGGTGAGCGCAGGCGCCGATGCCATGGTGATGATTTCCACCGACAAGGCGATCGAGCCGGTGTCGATGCTGGGGCTGACCAAGCGTTTCGCGGAAATGTATTGCCAGGCACTCGACCGCGAATTGATGCACAAGGCCAATGGCAAGACCCCGATGCGGCTCATTTCCGTTCGGTTCGGCAACGTGCTGGCGTCGAATGGATCGGTTGTTCCGAAATTCAAAGCGCAGATCGAGGCCGGCGGTCCCGTCACGGTTACGCATCCGGACATGGTTCGTTACTTCATGACCATTCGCGAAGCGTGCGATCTCGTGGTGACGTCCGCAACCCATGCGCTCGATCCGGTGCGTCCGGATGTGTCGGTGTATGTGTTGAACATGGGACAGCCGGTGAAGATCGTCGATCTTGCCGAGCGCATCATCAGGCTGTCCGGGCTTCAGCCCGGTTATGACATTGACATTGTCTTCACTGGCGTGCGGCCGGGCGAACGCCTGAACGAAATCCTGTTTGCGCACGAGGAGCCAACGGCGGACATCGGCATTGCTGGTATCGTCGCCGCGCGCCCCAACGAGCCTCCGCTCGATACCTTGCAACGATGGTTGTCCACGCTGGAAAAGGCTGTGGGAAGCGAACAGCGCAGCGTCATCGTCGGTGTGCTGAAGGACGCCATCCCCGAATTTAAAAGCGGGGCGGCTTAGATCATCCGACCGGCTTCCGCTGGCGGGAGAAGCGGCTGAGCACAAGCGCCACGGCACTTACTCCGAGCGCCAGCGTGATGCCCTGAACGTAAGGTGACTTGAGCCAAATGGTGACCGCCGCAAGGCCAGCGAGAACAATGTTCAAAATGAACACCTCGCTAACCACCTGGATCACGCTGAAGCCGTTGTTGGTGGCCTGCTGGTAGAAGTGAGACCGGTGGGCGACCCAGACCGCTTCACCCCTCGTCAGGCGCTTCAGAAGCGTCAGCGTCGCGTCGGCGAGATAATACAACGGCAGCAACAGCGCAGCGACGAGATGTCCGCTTCCCGCGAGTTGAAGCAGACACCATCCCATTAGCAAACCGATCGGCAGGCTGCCCACATCGCCGAGGAAGAGTTTTGCGACGGGCTTGTTGAATGGCGCGAAACCGATCATCGCGCCGCACAGCGCGAGGGCCACCAGCGTCGGCCCCAAGGGTAATTCGCCGTAGAACCCGAACAGCGCCAGCGCTGCCATGACGGGCACGACCTCGGCGGCGGTGAGCCAGTCGAGACCGTCCATGAAGTTGACGAGGTTGACGAACCAAAGTCCGGTGATCAGCAGCAAGACGCGCTCTGCCCACACAGGCAGAACCTGAACAAGATGAAATTCTGCGGGAAGGGTTGCGAGCACGATGCCGACGGCAGCGACCTGCATCAGCAGGCGGGGCAGGACAGGCATCGTCCGCAAATCATCGTAGGCGCCGACCAAAGCCAGAAAAACCGCCGCCGCAAGGACCGCGAGCAGAACAGAACCTGCAACTGTACCAAAAAACGAAACCGATATCGCGGCTGACGCGATGACTGCGGCGATCACCGCCACACCGCCACCCTGTGGCGTTGGCACGCTGTGGGACGATCGCGCGTTTGGCCGCGCCAATGCATAGCGCTGGAGCAGGGGGCGAAGCAGGACAATCAGCATCGCGCAAATCACGCAGGCGACGAGCGGCGTGGTTATGATGAGCAATAAATTCATGAAAGGTGCATCACATCCGGTCAGCGCTTGACGCCGACGGCGCACCAGTAGGGTACGCGGTCTGAAAAATGAATGTCCTGAAACCCGGCAATGGTCAGCATGTCCTGGATTTGTCCGCGAGTGAAGCGTTGCTCAAGGCGGGTACAGAACCGATCATAGGCGTCGGTTCTCATCACATAGAACGCACGGTCTTTGTAGGATTCCAGCGGAAGCGCAGCGGCTGAAAATCCCAGCCGTTCGACAAGAGCCGCCAGGCGGGCCAGCGGCCAATATACAAACACCGCAATCATCTGGCTGATCCAGAGGCGGGGCTTCTCCGGGAGACTTGAGATCACGACACGGAAGATATTGCTGAACTTCCATAGCGCGCGATACCAGGCTGGCCTGTTGTCCAGCGCGTAGTAGAGATAGATCAGGAAGGGCGCACCCGGCTTGAGCCTGGTCGAGATTTCGGAAATCGCAGCTTGCGTGTCGGGAACGTGATGCAGCACCCCCAGCGAAAACGCGAAATCGAGTGATGCATCCGGGAGCGGCAGTTCTCCGACGCTGGCGTGATGGAAGGTCACGTTCTTCGCCGATGCCAGATTCGCGCGCGCGACATTCAGCGCGTCAGCGCTTGCATCGAGCAGATGCAGATGCCCGACGCGGGGCGCCACCATCACGGACCATCGGCCGCTGCCGCACCCTACATCCATGCCGACCGCATCGGTGGGCAGACGATCCCAAGGGAAAATATGAAAATAGGATTCGAAGATGGCCGCCCGGTCGTCTGCGGAAAAGGCATCCTCTCCCTGACGAAAAGTCGACCATTCATGGCCAAATCCGGCGGCAACCGCTGGATCGACGTTATTTGCTTGACGATCGGACATAGAACCCCACGTGGTTAGAGGCGCGAGGTTGCAGGGAACACGGCGCCGCAAGGTGTTTAATCAAACCGGAGCGAGGTGACAACGTTCTCAGCGCGCACCGCTGTCCGGGAAAATATCGGCCAGGCGCATTGCCTGTGAACTCCGGCGTATTTTCAAGCCCCGGATCCCACTTTTCACCGGCGCGCCAAAGCGATAGGAATGCACGCGGACAGGCGGGAGTGAGCATCATTGGTAGCTGTACGATTGCTTCAGGTGTTGCTCGCGGCTGTGTTGCTCAGCGGGTGCACCTTCTTTTTCGATGTGCAGGATTCCGTTCAACCGGATCCGGAGCCGGATTCCCGGCAACAGAAAGTTATCTTCGACCGGATTCAGCAAATCACACAGTCGATGAAGGACATCACTCGGTCCGAGATTTCTAATGTCGGGCCGAACGAGGCACAGTCGGGCCCGGAAAAATGGACGGTTTGCTCCCGCGGAAACTCCGCCAGTGAGTTGCGCTATTTCACGTTCTTCCTGAAGGGCGAAACAGTTGCCAACTGGCGTCCTGCGGTGATCAACGACAAATGCGAGACTCGCAGTTTTTCACCATTTTGACGCGGCCGACAATATTCGCGGATGAAGGGCGGCGGAGATCGCTTCAGCGCGGGCGCTGAAGTTGGTCCTCATAGAGAGCGACGATTGCCGCGCCGATCGCTTGCGCAGACATCTTCTCGACGACGAGTTGCCGGGCCGCCGCGCCATAGCGCATTCTTAGCTCTCGCGACATGGCCAGTTCACCGATCGCATCGGCCAGGGCTTGCGGATCTTCGATAGGCACCAGCAATCCCGTTTTGCCCGGTATCGCGATTTCCCGGCAGCCAGGTGCGTCCGTGGCGATGAGTGGCCGGCCACATGCCGCGGCTTCCAGTAGACTTTTGGGCAGGCCTTCACGATGGGAGGGAAGGGCTGCGATATGGGAGTCACGCCACAGCGAGGTAATATCGTCAACATGACCGAGCCATGTGATGCCGGGTCGGGTGTTCCATTGCTGCGCTTCCTGGAGAGATACGGAAGCGGGATTGGCCGAATCGGGCTCGCCCGCGATGAGCAGGCGCGTGTTCAGGCCACGCGTCTGCAAGATTTCGTGCGCCGCCACCAGTGCGCGAATGCCCTTGTCGGTGAGAAGCCGCCCGGCAAATCCGACCGTGACCGGACCATCCTGTTCGGGAATCGACGTTAGTTGATCTGTATCGACGCCTGAACCAGGAATCAGCGCGATGCTGCGCGGCGAAATTCCCAGCGCTTCTAGCGCTGAGCGGTCATCCGGATTCTGAACGAGCGTAACGCCGGTGTTTCGATTCAAGAGCAGCTTTAGCAAGGGCGTGATGACAAGCTTGCTTGCACGTGCACCAAGCGAACGAGAAGTGAATGCGTAACCTAGTCCTGTGAGTGCGTTGATCTGACGTGTGCGAGCTCCGAATGCAGCGATACTGCCGAGAACGCAGCATTGCAGACCTGAATGATGAGTGATCTCTGGACTAATGCGTTGTTGGACGCCGCGGATGGCCTTGATCGTCTCGAGTGCTGAAAGCGGGGAAAAGGCCCCACGCCGGAAAGGGATTGGATGGAGTGTGAAGCCCTCTTTACGGATGGTATCGGCGTGCGCGGTTACGTTCGTTGCGATATGAACATCGAAACCAGAATCCCGTGCTGCACGAGCCATCGGTAGACGATGAGAGACGAAGGCCCAGTCCTCGGAGGCTAGGTAAAGCAGAACTGGTTTCACGCGTTCACTTTGATCATCTTGCATTCTATCGATTCTGTGAAAATGAAAACCCAAGGCCCCACCAAGTTAGATAGCTCATGGTGCGGAAATGCAACTATGGTAGCATAGTTTATACCCCGTGCTAATATCTGGGTTTATCCGCTTTGTTGTTTATCCTGCGATCTGGTGCTGGCCTTTGGGGCCGTTCAAGTACTAATAATGCATCTTCGTTGAGGACGCCCGACGGTTCCCATTCATCGCAAAGTTCGCGACGCAGTGACTGAAACTCTGTCTGTGCTTTGCCCGACGCATAATGTTGTGCTGCATGATGGCCAAATTCCATCGACGTTCTTGCCATGTAACGCTGCAATCCAACGCACACGCCATCAACTGGCGGCTCGTGATCTAAAAATGCAACGGCAGACGTCTGCATGAAAAACGTTGTGCGAGGGCGGGCTGGGCAGACTTGTATGGGCTGTGGTAACTTGTCCAGATGGGTGGAAATAACTTTGAACCACGGCTGGAAAGTCTGCGTGGCATCGCTGCACTAATTGTTGCAGCTCACCACGGCATGTCGGCCTTCTCAGGACAAGTGAGTGACCACTCGAGCTTGTTTGGTGCTCTAGTTGGCTGGCTGCTCTGGATAACTAACCCCGGAGCGTCGGTGATGTTCTTCTTCGTCCTGAGCGGTTATGTCCTCGGGCTGGCGCTGGAGCGGAGCAGGGAATTCGTTCCCTACGTCATCCGCCGGGCCTTTCGAATTCTTCCCATATTTATCTTATCAGTCTTGTTCGCCTACGCCTGCGTCACGATGGTTAGAATAGAGCCCCCGCCAAGTGGGGTGACTGAGTTTTTTCAGCGTACGTTCTGGCCGATGCCGGAAGCCGCGCAATTGATCGGCAATCTCACCTTTCAGTCATCATCGATAAATGGCCCTTCGTGGTCGATTTATCCTGAGATAATTGGATCGTTGTTTCTTCCGGTTTTGGTGTTCGCTCATAGCTCTGTCGCGCCTCGATGGAAATGGGGAATTTTTGCCGTATGTGCGGCAGCACTGGCCTTCAGCGATTACCGGCTTGTGCTCTGGTTCTACTGCGGCTTCTTCTTGCCAGGTGAAATGGCAAAGCTAATGATAAAACCTTTGATTCGGCTGGCCGCGTTTGTGGTCGGTTATTTGATCATTCGTTATGTCGGCGAGTATGCAGAGTATTTTAAGTTCAAGACGATTGCGCCGTCAGCTATAGGCGCTTCGATGATGATTGCATCTGTAATTTCGTCGCAGAGTTTTATGGCGTGGCTCAGCATCGCTCCGCTGCGATTTGTTGGCCGTGTTTCGTACAGCTTTTACCTGTTGCACTGGCCCTTATTCTACCTGTGTTGGTTTGCCTATATGCAGACGTCTTTCCAACAAGGGTTTGTTGGCAACTTTTTGGTTTGCATTCTATCGATTGCTGCCGCGCTCGCTGTGTCAGCGGCTACCTATGCGCTGATCGAACTACCGGCAATGAAGCTTGGTTTGAGGGTGTCTAGGTGGAGGCCAGCAGCAGCAAAATCGTCAGTCGTGACTACGACAGACTGATTTGCAATCGGGCGTGAGGAAGGGTTGTGCAATCGCCATCCTATCCGACCGGTTATTATGGTGACGCTCCACGAGTTGCGAATAAAAGGCGCATATATTCACTTGTGGTGCTTCGGAAGTAGAAAAAAGCTCGATAAATCAGTTTATTGCTCCTGTTCACAAGGTGAACATCAGGCTTGACGTTCACCCAGTGAACAGTCTAAGACACGATCAGCTGGATAAGGTTTCATGGGAGCGCGTGTTGCACACAGCCGATAGTGAGAATGAGCGTATCGTTCTCGATTTGCTGAATTCTGTGGAACATGATGGGTCGCGTTCGCAGCGTTTTATGGCGGCTGAACTGGGCATCGCCCTTGGTCTGGTCAATGCATACCTCAAGCGATGCATCAAAAAGGGCCTTGTGAAAGTTCAAGACGCACCGGCCAGACGCTATGCCTACTACCTCACGCCACAAGGCTTTGCTGAGAAATCCCGCCTTACGGTAGAGTATCTCGCGACATCGTTTTCGTTTTTCCGCCTGGCAAAGGGCGACTGCGCGCTCGCTTTCGCAGCCGCAAAGGCGAAGGGTTTCACCCGGCTGGTTCTCGCTGGGAAATCTGATCTTGCCGAGATCGCCATTCTTTGTGGGGTCGAAGCGGTTGTGACGATCGTTGCGGTTGTTGATCCGTTCAGCGATGACGCGCAATTCCTCGGCGTTGATGTCGTCAAGTCCTATGCCGATGTCGCAGGGAAGTTCGATGCAGTGATCGTGACCGATGTAGTTCGTGGAAAGCTTTCTTTTGACGCGGCCGTTGACGCTTGCGGTTCTGAACGTGTGGTTGCGCCGGCGCTACTGGGCTTACGGAAGCCTAACAAGACGACGGAGGGAGCAGCATGAGTGAAGCGATTGGCGCACACTGGTACGTCGTGCAAACGCAGGCGAACGGTGAGGAAAGAGCCGCACAAAACCTGCTACGCCAGGGCTATGAGATTTATCTACCGCGCTATCTGAAGCGTCGCCGCCATTCCCGCAAGGTAGACTGCACGGCAAAGCCGCTGTTTCCACGCTACCTATTTGTCGCCATCGACGTGGCGACACAGAGGTGGCGATCCATTCAATCGACATTTGGCGTGTCGTGCCTTGTGAGCAACGGCCAACGTCCGGCGAAGCTGCATGAAAGCGTCATTCGTGCGCTGCAGGCTCGCGAGGACGAGAAGGGGTTTATTCGGCTAGACAGCAAGCCCACCTTTGCGCATGGCGACAAGGTAAGGGTGCTCGCCGGAGCCTTCATGGACGACTCAGGCCTCTTCAACGGCTTGGCCGACCATAATCGGGTTTCAATTCTGTTGGAAATGCTCGGCCGCAAGGTTCGTGTATTCCTCGATGCGGACATGGTCGCGGCCGCTTGAGCCTGAGACCTATCGTGAGCGCCGCTTAACACGGCGCGTTTCGTCCCGGCTCAGATCGGGAGCAATCCGTGTGACATCCGAGTCACCCGGACTGCGGTAGCTTGGATTTTATTGAGCTTGTCACACGCAGTGTTTCCTTTCTTTCGGCGCTGGGTAAGCGTCTTCGTCGATCCGCGACTTATCCTGGCGTTGCCGGGGTTGCCGCGCTTTGTCCTGAACTGGCTGTCGTTTCGGCGCCAGAACGGCGAAATGTCCGTCGCTTGGCGAGATACGTTCCCGCGGCTGGACGACGGTGTTGCGGCGACGCCGTTCGATCCGCATTATTTTTACCAAGGCAATTGGCTGGCTCGCCGCCTGGCGCGCAGCGCGCCTTCTCAACATGTAGATATCGGATCGAGCATTTTGACCGTCGGTGTACTGTCAGCCCATGTGCCCACTATCTTCGTCGACTACCGGCCGCTCAAGGCACGTCAAAGCGGCCTGACCTCGGTTGCAGGTGATATCACTCGCCTTCCGTTTGCGAACAAGTCGTTGGCCAGCCTGTCATGCTTGCATGTGATCGAGCATATTGGTTTAGGACGCTATGGAGACCCGCTGGACGCGCTGGGTGCCCGCCGCGCCGCGCTGGAGTTGCAGCGCGTAGTCGCGGACGGCGGCAAGCTCTATCTTTCAACGCCGATCGGTCGCGAGCGCGTCTGCTTCAATGCACATCGGGTGTTTTCAGTCGCGACGATCCTGGCAATGTTTTCGGAGTTGCGTTTGACTGAATTATCCTACGTCGACGACGAGGGCGTCTTGCATCAAGGTGTCGCGCCGGATCGCGTGCCTGCGCTGGACTATGGATGCGGCTTCTTTGAATTTATCCGTTAAATTCTGGATCCCGCACCTGAAGGAGGCGTCCTGGGTCGCGATCGGTCAGGCTGCGACCGCCATCGGTGGTCTCCTCGCTATCAAGGTGAGCACGAATGTGCTGGGCCCGGCCGAATTCGGCCGCTTCGCCGCCGCGCTAGCGATTGCAGGCTTGGGACAGGTCTGCTTTTTTGGCCCGGTCTCCCAGGCCGCGCTGAGGTTCCTGTCGATGGCGAAAGAGCGGCATATTCTAGGTTCTTACCGGATCTTGCTCCTCAAATTTTATTTGATCGGAATAGTCGCTGTTATCTTGTGCTGGCTGGCCTCGATCTTTGCCGGTTTCAATCATACGCTGCTGGTGCCGATCGTTCTGATCGCGTTGTATACGCTGGCGTCCGGCCTTCAGATGATCCTGCTTGCTGTGATCAACGCCGCGCGACTGAGAAAATGGGTTGCCGGCCTTCAGGTCACTGACGCCTTTCTCAAACCCGCGCTTATCCTGGCAATTGCATTGCTTGCGGATCGTTCTGCATCGAGCGTCATGTCGGCATACATCATCACGACGTTGGTCATCGTTTCGGTTCTACTCGGTGTGCTCGCGAGCCTTTGGTCACGGGATCAAAATCTGGCGCTGCCGTCGGATGGTAGGAGTACCTACACCAACCTCGCCGGCCAGATGGCATCTTTTACATGGCTCTTCGTTCTGTTCGGCGTGCTGGGCGCCGTCGGAAGTCATGGCGAACGTCTCCTGCTCATCAATTTCGTTTCCTGGGAGGATGTCGGCACCTATGCGTTAATGACGCAACTAGCGCTTGCTCCCAATGTGATGTTAACGAGCGTGATCAATCAGTTTTATCTGCCATTGATCTATCAATCCGATCCGTCAGGATCCAAGAAACTCGGCCGTAGCTATCAGTATTATCTTCTGTTCAGCATCATTGGCGTTTTCGCCGTTGCAGTCTTCGTGGCCACGTTCGGACGGTGGATCATTCCGCTGTTCTCCAGCACCGCGTTTCTTGGGCATGAGCACCTGCTCTGGTTTCTTGCGCTGTCGGCAGGTATTTTCAATCTCGGACAGCAATTGGTTTTGCCCGGTATGCTAGAGAACAGATTGAGCATCTATGTGCCGTCGAAGCTCCTGCATTCGCTGGGACTGCTTTGCTTGGCTTTCCTGCTCACTCCAACATGGGGCGTTACCGGAATGGCGGTGGCATCGGTGGTGTCCGCGACAGTCTATACGCTGGGTGTGATCTGCGCGAATGCGTATCTGGCAAGATCAGCGGCAGTGCCTACGTGATCTCGTTGTTTCGTCCCTCCATTGTGATTGGCCTTACACTCGCGGCGATGACAGCCGGAGCGTGGCTTTATCCAGGCGGTTTCGGCACCTATCTGCTGTTCACGGCGGTGTTTTTCACGATCCTATACTCCGGGATTTTTTGCGGCTTTCAATATTCGCATTTCTTTCTAGCTGTTGCGTGGTTCATCGGCTTTTGGTTGAAGTCGATGGTTCATTTCGGGTTGAACGCGCCATACTGTGAACCGGTCGGTTCATTTGATGGTAGCGTTCGTGCTTGGGACAATGTCTTGCTGGTGGCGAGCATTGGCGGGCTCGGTTACCTAGCGGGGCGATTGCTTGTGCTACCTGTTGTCAGGCGCATCAAGCCTCCATCGATCAATATCGGTTTGCCGTGGTGGTATCATCGACTGCGAACGCCCCTATGGTTGTCAGCCGCAGCTGTCTTGATCGCGATCGTCATCGCGAACCACGAAATGGGCCTCATCGTTCGCGGCTACGTCGCCAAGGTTCAACTGCCATGGCCCCTCGGCGGTCTGTTCGCCTGGATGACAGATGTCGGACTGGCACTTACCATATCGGTTCTGGCTGCCTGGGATCGCGCAGCAGGAGCCGGCGTGATCCGAGGTTTTTTTGCCTTGTGTGTCGAGGGAGCTGTTCTCTCGGTCGGAACGCTCAGCAGGGGGCTTTATTTCTTTCACACCTTGCCCGCCTTCGTATCAGAAGGACGCACTTCCGCGTCAGTTCAGTCGCAATTCCGGCAAGCCGTTGTTTTGTTGACTATTTGGTTTGCAGTCGCCCTTACCATCCCGCTGCTGACGACGGGGCTAAGGCTCGTCGGCGAGAAGGCCATTCCGACCACTCAAGCGAAAATGGATGCCGAGGCAGGCGCAACTGCGACAGAGACAAGAGCGGCTTCGATTGATCCCAGGTGCAGCAACAATGAACCTCACAGTGCGAAGTCGATTCTGGCACAAGCTTTCTACATTGCGCGGGCGCTGATTATCGATCGCTGGACCGGTCTGGAAGGTCTCATGTCTTCTGAATCTTATGCCAAGCGCAGTATGTCTCTCCTTAAGGAGGCGGCCTTACTGCGACGGAGCTATGGCACTGTCGATGTCTATACGGACAAGATAAGTGCCTCTGGATTTACCGAGGCAAACGCCAAGAAATACCATTTTGCAACACTGGCGGGACCAATGGCTTTCTTTAATTTTTCCGGATCCTGGTTGGTCGTGTTCGCAGGCATGGCGTTGCTGGCAATGGTGATGTCTCTTCTCGAAATCCTCTGGACAACTCTGGTTCATGACCCCCTGGTTGTGGCCATGAGCGGCTGTTATCTGGCCTTGGTTGTTCTTCAACTAAGCGGCGGAATTGTTCAGGCGGCGACCGGGCCAGTCACCGTGACTGCATTTTTGGCACTGGTCTGGTTGATCAATCGGGTAAGCTGCACGGCAGCCGAAATGCAACCCTCCACGCAACAGCTAACGAAGTGACCGTATTATGCTTGCTGGTTTAAGACGCCTGCTTGCCACCAGCGATCTCCTTGCGTTCAACGTACGCAATCGCGACAGGTGGATAGCTGAGCAGGCAGCGATCGTGCCTGCGGGATCGAAGGTTCTGGATGTCGGCGCGGGGTCGGCGCCCTATCGCGCGCTATTTGCACATTGCCATTACAAGACGCAGGATTTTTCGCAATTGCGGGAAGATCAACTGCGAAACGGTGGCTATTCGCCGATCGATTTTGTTTCCGACGCCCGAAGTATTCCCGTTCCCGACGGAAGCTTCGATGCCATCGTGTGCACGGAAGTGCTGGAACATGTCCCCGAGCCAATTGCTGTTGTGCGCGAGTTCGGACGGATCGTCGGGCTCGGCGGGCGTCTGATCCTCACCGCGCCGCTTGGTTCAGGCATTCATCAGGAGCCGTATCATTTTTATGGCGGTTACACGCCATTCTGGTACGAGAGATTTTTGAGTGAAGCTGGCTTCGAGGCCATCGTTATCGTGCCCAATGAAGGGACATTTCGCCATATCGCGCAGGAGACGATCCGTTTCGCGCGCATGTCAATGCCATTCCGGTTCAAGGCTCCGTGGTATGTCTCGGTAGCGTGGTTGCCGTTTTGGTTGCTGCTTGCGCCCATTCTTGCGATGAGCGTTCCCGTCGCTGCAAAATTTCTCGACCGCTTCGACTCGGAGCGCCGCCATACGGTTGGCTACCACGTCACCGCTATGCGCAGGGATGACGGCGATCGCCGATGAGGATTCTCTGTGTTCTCAGCAAATTCGCCTATGGAAAGCAGGAGCGGGGAGAGAATTACGATTATGTTCATTTTCTCCCTGCGCTGGAACGCATGGGGCATGAGATCAGCTTTTTCGACTCCGGTGACCGCAGTTCATATGGGGATTTTTCCGAATTGAATGCGGCCTTGTTGACGCAT
>JAUSAX010000148.1 GCA_030652315.1 Afipia sp.
CAACAACAGGGGCGATGGCGCGTGGCTGTTTGAAAACTGGATATGAACCGACTGAGACACGACAGCATCGTCGATGTCATGGCCGGGCATAGCCGTTCGAAGAACGGCGTCGCTTCCGCTCGCCTATGCCCCGGCCATCCCGATTGTCGAAGCACCGTGCCTTGTTCATCGGGATCACCGGGACAAGCCCGGTGATGACAGGAAGGTAAGCGTGGTTATGGGTCCCCGCTTTCGCGGGGACGACCGGAGAAAAATCGCGGGGACGACGTAGAGAGTGCGTGGCCACCATGAGGAACTGTGATTGTTCCCTCGCCTCGCCCCATCATCACACCCGCTTAACCACGCTGACACCCCGTTCAAACCGTCACATTCCCGAATGAACCGGATGGTAATGTCCCGCGACTAAGAGACGGCCTAACCAAGAGACGCTCAAGTCGCACGGGACGGACAATGCTCAGGGATATTCTGGTGACATCGGACGAGGAAGCGCAGCGCCTGCTGGCCGCGTTCAAGGCCATTCCCAATATGCAGGGACGCCTGAAGATCGTCGAGCTCGCCGAACGCATGGCGCGCGAGAAATGCGCGGCGCGGTTGAGCGACCGGGCGCCGGCGCAGCTGTCCCGCTGAGCGGCAGCGGCTCATTCGCGTTTCACGAAAAGGTGACGGCGCGACAACATAACAACGCCATCGCGAGAGCATTACCTTTTCAATACCGCGCATCACCCGGTTGAGCGATCAGCAACAGGAGTGACCGCTATGTGTGATTATAGCTTGCACGCCGTAGCAAGCCGGCCCGCCAAAGTGGGCGACAAGCTGGTGTCGACGAAATTCCCCATGACCGTAACCCGAGGCTTCGCCGGCGAAGGCGAGCCGAACGTCGCGGTCTGTGTCCTCCCCGGCACCGAACTCTCGTTCGAACGCGAGGTGGATTACGACGGCGGATTCTTCAGAAAGAGGGCCCGTCACACCGTCGCGCGGTTCCGGACCGTCGATCTCGACAATCCGAACCGGCACCATGACGCGCTGGAGTTTCCTGACGGGCAGCTCATCCTGCTGACCCAGCTCGAACCCGGTCAGCGCGCCACGATTCTGCAGCTGCCCGCAGTCCCGGCCCGTGAGACCCAGCCCGAGAAGGCGGACATCACGTTTTCGCGCGTCGAGGATTTGCTGATCTATTAGACGCGGCTGATCTACTAGACGCGATCGGCTGAAGACAGGTGATCCGGCGCGATGCTGCACGCCTCACGCCGGCACCTTACGCCGCGACGCAGCTCTTCACGTAAACACGGCGGGCCGGACCGCGCAGCTTCTGGTCGATCGCCTGCTTCAGGCATTCGACGCGCGCCTGCGCCACGCACAGCTGCATCTGGTCGCGCGCCTGATACTTGCCGAGATGCTTCTTCGCGGACACCGACTGGCGGCAGGTTTCGCGCCTGCCGACACGCATAACGGGCGGCGACTTGCTGTCCGTCGGCACGGCATAGGCGATCTTGGTGCCTTCCGGCGACGCCGAAGCAACCGCGTTCGGCAGTGGATTCTGGGAAACGGCGATATAGATCGCGCCTCCGAGCAGGGCTGCATAGATGGCGGGGGTGATGATGCGCATCAATCCTCCTGCTTCGCGTGTGAATGAAGAATGAAGCCGGAACAGACAGGGTGAATGCGACAGCATTGCGGCAATACACGCGATTCGGGAACCCTTGCTGCCGCACACGGGTGACGCTGCGAGCAATATGAAACCGACCGATAGCACATTGTGGCGAGGCGCAAATGCGCCCCACCCTTGAGATCATCCTCACCGAAAGCCCGGCGCACCTGCGCAAGCGTCACGATCCCGAATCGGGACTGACGCTGATCCGTATCGACGGTTGAAGAAGGTCAGGCCGCGATCACAGTTTCGCCGTGCGCCACAACTTCAACCACTGCCGGTTGCTGCGGAGCGGGAGTGTCGATCACCTCGGCCTTGAGGATCGCAACGGTGACGAACTGATAGTCACACGCCCGGCACGACCACAAAAACGAAACGCGGTTGCGTTCGTGCTCAGACCAGAGCGGCGCCGTAATCGGCTTTCCGCATTGGGCGCATGGATGTTTGTTGAGAAGAAACCCAGACTGATAAGGCATGATACGCACCTCCCGTCCGCGCAAACTAAAGTCGTATGCGTACCGATCGTCAAGCGCATTCGTCGCTGCGTCGCGCAACGCAATGCGTCAGCGGTTCAGACATGTTTCTCGATGAAATTATTCACGCCACCGCACGCATGACGGCATCACACAGCGATCACTTCGGCGGCTGCTCCGCGTATTGCGCGTCGGTCACGTGCTCAAGCCAGGTTGCGAAGCTGCCGTTCTCGGATTCCTGCATCGCGAGGTGGGTCATCATCGTTGTCGGCGCCGCGCCATGCCAGTGCTTCTCGCCCGGCGGAATCCACACCACATCGCCCGGACGAATCTCGCGCACCGGCTCGCCTTCGGTCTGCACGCGGCCGCAGCCCGCCAGCACATAGAGCGTTTGCCCGAGCGGATGGGTGTGCCACGCAGTGCGCGCGCCGGGCTCGAAGGTCACGCGTGTCGCGTTGAGCCGCGCCGGCGCAGGTGTCTCGATCACCGGGTCCTGCCACACCGTTCCGGTGAAATAGGAAGCGGGCGCGCGCTTGGTCGGCACGGAGCCGGATGGCGTGATCTTCATGGGAAACTCCGGGTGATGGATCGCCGGGACCGGCGTCGAAACAGACGCACAGTTTACGCCGCAATCCCGCAACCGGGGAGTTTTATTTCAGCGAGGTGATGTTGGATCGTCATCCGTCCGTTGCGCGTAGCGTATGCCGCGCAGCTGCAATTAGCGCCGGATGCGCCGGGTCTTGCTGCGCACGAGGGCTTCGATCACACGATGAAGCATGCGGTCGATCGCGTTCACGGCGCGGTCGAAGCGAACCTGCAAGCGCTTGAGGCGAACGCCGCACGAGTGATGCACGATCGGCGGCGGATTGCGGCTGATCAGATAGGCGCGATAGTCGTCCTCGGGGAAAGACTCGCGCGTGTCGTCCCGCGACCATGAAGCGGCCATGGCCATCTCCTGAAATCATGACGCGGCCAGCGCCGCATGACGTTCCAAAGATGATCGCCGGAGGATAAGAATTCGAGACGGAAAGCCCGCGCCGGATATAAGGACAATATAAACGCGGCGGTACAGGCTAACCGTCAAGCGCCGGATAGCGGCGGAAGATGCCGTCTTCGTTGAACGGAATGCGGCGGTCGCTCGCCAGATACGCCTTGATGTTCGGCCGCGCCGCCACCCGGCCGTGCAGATCGATCAGGTGCGGTACCTTTCGCTCAAAACGTTTCATGTTGTTGGGAAAAGCGTAGCGCAGGCCTTCGACGATCTGGAAGAGCGACAGATCGGCGTAGCAAAGTCTGCGGCCGTTGAGATACGGCCCGCCGCTGGCGCCGATCAGCCGCTCGAAATAGCCGAGAAATTTCGGGACTCGGTCGCTCCAGAATTCGCTTGAGCGCCGCTTCGCAGCAGGGCGCTGATCTTCGTAATAGAGCGATGTCCCGAGCGGGTGATGGGTGTCGTGAACTTCATCCACGAAATCCGCGATGGTCAATTGAAGCTGATGCACCCACAGGCGCTGCGCTTCAGCCTTCGGCGCGAGACCGTGACGCGACCCGAGATAAAGCAGGATGTTCGCGGTCTGCCCGATCACGAGCTTGCCGGCCTTCAGAAACGGCGGCGCGAACGGCGGTGTCGCACCCCGCCCCTTCATCATCGCCATCATCCTGCTTTCGCCGCTTCCGCGCCGCGCAGCATCGACATAGTCCGCACCCGCGTCTTCCAGTGCGAGCCGGACATACTCGCCGCGTCCCTGGATCATCGGCCAGTAGTAGAGTTCATATCGCATGGAGACCTCACAAACAGTTTCGGCGCGGAGAGGCTCCGCGCCGAATGATCAACGTCTCCAGGGCATGATCCCGAAAAGTGGAAGCCGGTTTTCGGATGAGATCATGCCCATACAAAAAATGCTCGGATCAGTTCGACGCGAAGCAATACAGAAGGCCGTCGCCTCCCGTGCTCTTGAGATCGTTCTGCGAGCAACCGCCGTCCGGCCCTCGCGAGCCATGGGACGAGTTCCAGGACTTCGATGCGTCATCGTCGCGCAATCCGATACGGTCATGATGGCCGACGATTGCCGAGCCCTGTGTGCTGCTCGTCCAGTTCTTGCAGGTCTTGTCGTCGCCGGCCGCAAAGCCGGTTCCGTCGGGCTGCGAGCCGGTGAGGACGTCATGGCGATTCGGCGTGTCGCCGCTGCCGTTGATGACTTCGCCCTTTTCGTTCAGGACCGACTGCTTGGTCAGCGCGTTGGTACCGTGAAGATCAGCGACATCCTTGGCGACCACCGCGCCCTTGGCATTGGTCCACGGGCCCTTGCCGATCCGGTCACGGGCGTTGACTGCAGGCGTGCCGTCGGCTGCCTGCGTCGAGAGATACGCGCGCCAGGTCTTCGCACCGGCGCCTGCAGCCTGCGCCAACGTCTGGCACTGGTTGTCAGCACCTGCGAGGCCGCCGAGATTTCCGCCATTGCCGATCGGCGTGCTTGTGATGAAGAATGTCATGTTCGCCTGCTGCGCCTGAGCAGGGGCAGTAGCGAGCAGAAGAAGCGGTGCCGCGATCATGTAAAATCTGATCATTCGTCTCTCCCTTGAAGTCTTTTTAAACTATCGCGCGGTGATGCGCCCGCAGGCGTGCAAGATCAACACACAAGGCCGCGACTTATTCCCGGGCGAAACAGCAGCCGGCAAACAAAAAGGCGCCGCGCAAGCGCGACGCCTTCGTAAGGCTTGAACCGAACTGACCGGATCAGGTCATCTGAATGGCCGACAGCTCCCACTGGCTGCCCGGACGACGCACGAAGGTCCAGACGTCGGTGACTTCCTGCGGGGCTTCGCTGCCCTCGACGATCTTGCCGCTTGCGCGCTCGATGGTCTTGTCGATCAGGCCATAGCGCAGCGCCACGGTTGCGTAATCGGTCGCGCCTTCGCGCCAGGATTCCGCAAGGTCGCCCTGCAGCAACTTGATGTCCGACACCTTGTTGATCACGCCGCGTTCCTTGTTCGCGTTGAGATCCTCGGTGAAGTACGACACCATTTCCGGCGTAGCCAGCGTATGGAGCTTGCCGATGTCCTCGTTCGACCATGCGGTCTGGACTTCGCCGAGCAGCCGCTCGAACGCGTCGTAGTCGTCGGGCTTGATCTCAAGCGGGGCGTCGTTCGAGCCGCCCCCCAGACCGAATCCGAAGCCCGATCGCGCGTTGGCCATCGGGCCCTGATCCTGCGCAGGAGCCGGGCTAGGTGCGGCCGATGCGTTGGCATAGGCCGGCGCATTGCGGCGCTTCCACCACGACATGGCCAGACGCACCACGAGGTAGATCAAGCCAATCTGAAGAACCAGACCGATGATCGACGACAGGCCGCCGAGGCCGCTGAACAGGCCACCGCCGAACATCATGCCGAGCAGGCCGGCGCCGAGGAAGCCCGCGGCAAGACCGCCGAGCATGCCCATACCGGGACGATTGAAGAAACCACCGGCTGCGGGAGCCGCTGCCGGAGCCTTGGCGCCGGGCTGGGTCATGGTGCGGTTAAGCGGCTGCGCCGCATTAGGCGCAGTCGGCGTGGCGGCCGGAGCGTTAAAGGTGCGCGAACCGCGGCTGCCGCCGCTGCTCGGGCGGGCGTCCACCGCCGATGAAATGGCAAGGGCCAGCGGCATGGCGACGGCCATGACGACGGCAAGTGTTTTGATGACTGAGCGCAAGCGCTGCGACGAAATCATGTCTGTTCCCTCTCGGCCCTCAAGGGGCATTGATCCCCGGCTTAGGGGACAACCCATACATGGGCAGCAGCGAGAGAAAGGGAAGCGGATAGGTACGATAGGGCCTGCGGCCCTCAGTCGCGGGGCACGCTCAATCCGGTTGAGGCTGTCGGGATCAAACCTTTGTTTTGGCGTGATCTATTCCGAAAATCGGTAACCACTTTTGGGGATCACGCCCAATTATGACGGAGCCGTCATGGTTTCCTTCACGGCAGCAACAAGCTGGCTCAGCGTGAACGGCTTGGGCAGGAAGTTGAATTGCTGGCCTTCGGGCAGGCTCTTCTCGAAGGCGTCCTCAGCGTAGCCCGACACGAAGATGATTCGCAGGTCTGGATTACGCTTGCGCAGCTCGATCAACATGGTCGGACCGTCCATTTCCGGCATCACCACGTCAGACACCACGAGATCGACCGCGCCTTCTTCGCGCTCCAGCGCTTCCAGCGCATCCAGGCCGTTCTCCGCCTCGATGACCGTGTAACCGCGCGAGCGCAGGCCACGCGCATTGAGCGAGCGCAATCCATCCTCGTCCTCGACCAGCAGGATGGTGCCCTGCCCGGTCAGGTCCGGCGCGCGTGCCGGAGCGGGCGCATGAGCGACCGCGCTGATGGCGGCTGCGACTTCTTGAACTTTCTCGACCTCCGGGAAATGCCGGGGCAGGAAAATCCGGAACACCGTGCCGCGTCCCTCAACCGAGTCGACGTAGATGAAGCCGCCGGTTTGCTTGACAATACCGTAGACCGTCGAGAGGCCGAGGCCGGTTCCCTTGCCAACTTCCTTGGTCGAGAAGAACGGCTCGAAAATCTTGTCGACGATGTCCGCAGGGATTCCGCTGCCGGTGTCGCCGACCTCGATCAGGACATAGTCCGCTGCAGGCATGCCCTTGAACTCGCCGCGCTCGGCGTCCTTCGCTGACACGTTGGCGGTGCGGATCGTCAGCTTGCCGCCGTCGGCCATCGCGTCGCGCGCGTTCACCGCAAGATTGACGATCACCTGCTCGAATTGCGACAGGTCGGCCTTCACCGGCCACAGGTCGCGGCCGTAGACGAATTCGGGCTTCACCTTCTCGCCCGACAGGCGCTTGAGCAGCACGTTGATGTCCGACAGCACGTCGCCGATATCGAGCACCTGCGGGCGCAGCGTCTGCTTGCGCGAGAACGCCAGCAGTTGCCGCACCAGCGCGGCTGCGCGGTTGGCGTTCTGCTTGATCTGCATGATGTCCTGGAACGACGGATCAGTCGGCTTGTGCGCGTTCAGCAGGAAGTCGTTCGCCATCATGATGGCGGACAGCACGTTGTTGAAATCGTGGGCGATGCCGCCGGCGAGTTGTCCCACCGCCTGCATTTTCTGCGACTGCGCGAAGCTGTTCTCGAGCGTGCGCTTCTCTGTGGTGTCGAGCAGGTAGACGATCGCCGCCTCGGCGTCGCGCGCGTCCTGTTCCACGGACGTGACGAAGAACTGGCCCCAGCGCTCCTTGGTGCTGTCCAGCATCGCCTCGACCGGGGGAATGTCGCCCTGCCCGTCGGCGGCCTTGTTGATCGCGGCGATCAGTTCGCCGCGCTCACGCTCATGAACCACCGCGAAGATCGATTTGCTTGACGTCCCGGCCGGCGAGAGGCTCTGGGTCAGCTTCGCGAAGCGCGCATTGGCGCGCACGATGTTGCCCGCCTTGTCGACCGTCGCGATCGCCATCGGCGTGTGATCGAAGAAGCGCATGAAGCGCACTTCCGCCGCACGCTGCGGGTCGGAATGATCGTCGCGTGCGCGGTTGATCACCAGCGTCCGCGACGCCCCCGGCGCGCCGTCGGCGCCGAATGCCAGCTTGTGATAGAGCCGGACCGGCATGGTCTTGCCGTTGCGCATCCGCAGATCGAGGTCGAACACCTCGGTCTTCACCTCGCCAGGCTCCGGCACGATCGAGGTCAGCAGCGACGCGCCGTCGCCGGACATGATGTCGGCGACCTTGAGGCCGCCGGACCCGATCTCGGCGAGATCGTAATCCAGCCAGTTGGCGAGCGTGGCGTTGACGTAGACCAGTTCGCCCTTGGCATTGACCGAGAAGAATCCGCACGGCGCATGATCGAGATACTCGATGGCGTGCTGCAACTCCTGGAAGACATCTTCCTGCCGCTCGCGGTCGCGGGTGATGTCGGCCACCGACCAGACCGCAAACTTCGCCTGCCGCTTGTCGGTACCCAGCGGCCGCACGCGCATGCGCAGCCAACGGCCATGCCCGGCGTCCGCGCTGGCGACGCGGACCTCTTCCTGCTGGCGCTTGCCTTCGCGGGCGGCCTTGAGCAGGCGGAATACCGCTTCGGAGACATCGGGATTGCCGATGAAGACCCGCTCGACCGGCCGCACATCGTTGGGACCGGTTGCGCCGGTAAGCGCGAGATAGGCCGTGTTGGCGTAGACGATGTGGCCGCGCGGATCGGTCACCGCCAGGCCGTCCACCGCATGATCGGCGATCGGCCGCGCGATCGGGTCTTCCGCAAGACGGTCGGCGAAACGCACGATGCCAGCGGCGAAGGCGAACAGCGTGAACAGCCCGACCATGGCGAGCAGGGCCAGCAGCGCCAGAATGTAGGGCTGGGCCTGGCTGCGGCCGAGGGTCATGAACGCCACCGCCGCAGCGATGATCGCACCCGCCACCAGCAGCACAAGCAGGATGCTGCCGCTGCGCCGCGCCGGTTCATGGACGGTGGCGAAAGAAGAATGAAGCTCGTTGCCCGTGTCGGTTGTCATCGCTGCCTGTTCGCGTGTTCCACAAGGAACGCGCAAGTCATCGTATTCGCAGTTTCCGGCCTCCTGAGTGCCTGAATCGGGCATCCTGACGCAAGGCACATTACGACCGAGCCCGTGCCCGCGCCAGACCTTGTCAACCGGAGATCACGCATCAGCCAAGGCCTGTGACGCCGTGCCGGAGGCGCATCACGTAACCGATCACCTCGGCGACGGCATGATAGTGCTCGACCGGAATTTCGTCGTCGATCTCGACGCTCGCATGCAGCGCGCGGGCCAGCGGCACGTTCTCCACAATCGGAATGTCGTTGGCCGTCGCGATTTCCCTGATCTTGAGGGCGAGAACGTCGACGCCCTTGGCGACGCAGATCGGCGCGGACATGCCGCGCTCGTATTTCAGCGCCACCGCGTAGTGCGTCGGGTTGGTGATGATCACCGAAGCCGTCGGAACCGCCGCCATCATGCGCTTCTTCGCGCGCGCATGGCGAATCTGACGGATGCGTCCCTTGATGTGGGGATCGCCTTCGGACTGCTTGTATTCTTCCTTGATCTCTTCCAGCGACATCTTCTGCCGCTCGAACCACTGCCGGTACTGGAAGAAATAATCGAGCGCGGCCACCACCGCGAGCATCGCCACCACCGTTCCCATCAACTGGACGGAGATGGTTTTGGTGACTGTCAGGATCGCTATCGGGTCGAACCGGACCATGGCATCGAGGCGATGCCGCTCCGGCCACAATATCAGGACCATGACCACGCTGAGCGCGACAACCTTGAACAGACCCTTGAGGAAGTTCGCGCCCGCCTGCTTGCCGAACAGGCGTGCGAAGCCCGCCGCCGGCGAAATCTTGCTGAATTTCGGGGTCAGCGGCTCCGTCGAGAACACCAGCCGGTGCTGGATCAGATTGCTGCCGACGCCTGCGATCAGCAGCAGCAGAAAAGGAACGCCGAGAACGCCGATCAGCATCAGTTCGATCTGGCCGAGCAGCGACAGCAGACCCGGCCCATCGACGCGGATTTGATGCATGTTCATCAGCAGGTTGCGCATCGGAACCTCGATGCCCTTGCTGATCGATCCCGAGAACGACGTCAGCAGCAGGGTCGAGGCCGCTATCACGAACCAGGTGTTGACCTCCTGACTCTTGGCGACATCGCCCTTTTCCAACGCATCGTCGAGACGTTTTTGCGTCGGGTCCTGTGTTTTTGATTCCTTGTCGTCGTCTGACATGCCCTGCCCTCAGCGTTGCGGCGCAAGGTCGTGGAGGACGCCGCCGAAGTATTCGAGGTAGGTGCCCATCATGGTGCCGAGGATCGCGGCCAGAATCAGGAAGCCGGCTAGAATCGAAAGCGGCACACCGACGAAATAGACCTGCATCTGCGGCATCAGCCGCGCCAGCACGCCGAGGCCGAGGTTGAAGACCAGACCGAACACGATGAACGGCGCGGACAACTGGATGCCGATCTTGAACGCCGTCGCGAAAGCGCGCGTTGCCAGCGCCGCAACGTCGCCGCTCGACATCAGTTCGCCCGGCGAAAACACCTTGTAGCTCTCGCTCAACGCCGCAATCACGAGATGGTGCATGTCGGTGGCGAACAGCAGCGTGATTCCGAGCAAGGTCAGGAAGTTGGAGAGCAGCGCGCCCTGCTGGCCCTGCGTCGGATCGACCGTGGTGACGAAACCGAGGCCAAGTTGCTGGGCGATGACGGAGCCCGCGACCGACAGCGCCGACAACGTCACGCGCGCGGTCGCTCCTAGCACCACGCCGATGATGATCTCGTGAACCATCAGCACCAGCAGCGGCGCTATCGATGTCATGCTGACCGTATAGGCATTGCGATGCAGCGGCAGGATAATCAGCGTAAGCGCCAGGGCGATCCCAAGGCGAACCCGGACCGGGATGTTGGCTTCGCCGAATCCGGGCAGCAACATCACCATGGAGCCGATGCGGGCGAACACCAGCATGAAGGCCGCGGCGAGCGCCGGAAGCAGCGAGATATCGATACGCATGGAAGACTTGCCCCGCGAAGACTTGCCCCGCCCCTGAACGCTGTGTCCCTGAACAAGTCCCCGATCATGCGCTAGCCGCCGATGATTCGCGACGATATCCGCAGCATCTGGCTATGCAGCGCGTCGGCCATGAACGGCAGCGCCAATATCAATGTCACGAAAATCGCCAGAATTTTCGGCACGAACACCAGCGACTGCTCCTGAATCTGCGTCAACGCCTGCACTAGCGAAATCACGACGCCGACCACGAGACCGACGATCAAGAGCGGCGACGACACCTTCACGATGGTCCAGATCGCATCGCGCGAGACGTCGAGAACTTCAGCACCTGTCATTTCAATCCCCTGCCCGCGGGCGTGTCACGTTGCAAACTTCTCATCCTTCGAGGCTCGCGCTGCTCGCACCTCTGGATGACGCTCGTTCTGTTTCCGTCACCCTGAGGTGCCATAGCGAAGCGAAGGCCTCGAAGGGCGGCGGAAATCAGATCGGCATCCGCATGATATCTTCGTAGGACTGGATCACGCGGTCGCGCACCGACACCAGCGTCGATACCGCGACGTCGGTTTCGGCCACCGCAGTCACCACATCCATGACGTTGGCCTTGCCCTGCGCCATTGAGATGGTCTGCGCATCGGACTTGCGGCCGGCATCCATGACGTTGCCGAGCGTTTCCTTGAGCAGCGTACCGAACGACACGCCGCCGGTGTCTCCGGCCTTGGCGCCGCCCGCGGCTCCGCCTGCTGAATCCACGATTTTGGCAAGGCTTGCATAGGCATTGGCGGCGACTGATGGTGAAGCCATGAGTTATTTTTCCTTGTCAGGCCTTGAGAATGTCGAGGGTGCGCTGGATCATGCGGCGCGTGGCGGAAATGATGTTGAGGTTGGCTTCGTAGGATCGCTGCGCCTCGCGCATGTCGGTCATTTCGACCAGCGAGTTCACGTTGGGATATTTGACGTTGCCACTGGCATCGGCCACCGGATTGCCCGGCTCGTGCTTGATGCGGAAGTCGGACGTATCCGTCTTGACCTTGCCGAGGCTCACCACGCGCGACTCGATCGTGCGATCGAGTTCGGACGAGAATGTCGGGATCTTGCGGCGATACGGGTCACCGCCCGCAGTCTTCGCCGTCGAATCCGCGTTGGCGATGTTTTCCGAGATCACCCGCATCCGGCCGGCCTGCGCGCGCAAGCCGGACGTCGCGATGCTCATCGACCTGAGGAAATCGTTGCCGTTGCTCATGCTGTTGCTCCCTTAGGCGCGGTCATATGTCAGCGCTTCCCGATGGCGGTCTTCAGCAACCCGAGACTGCGGCTGTAGAGGGCAGTTACTGCCGCATAATCTCCCTGGTTCGCGGACACTTTCATCATCTCGTCCTCGAGACTGACCGCATTGCCTGCAGGCCGCGTCGCGTAGCCGCCCCGGTTGTGCGAATTGAAGTTGTCGCTGACCCCAGCCCCCTGAATGTGACCGGCACTGGTGCGCGCCATGGCAAGCGAGGGCATGGTGCCGCTCACCGGCCCGGTTCCGCTCGAATCGAATTTGGGCTGCACCAGATCGCGCGGCTTGAAGTTCGGCGTGTCCGAGTTCGAGATGTTTTCCGCAAGAACGCGCTGGCGCTCCTGATGCCACTGCATCTTGGTGCGAAGCGCGGACAACATAGGAAGATCGGTGATTGCCATCGGCCTGTTCCGCCCTGAGACCCGAAGCGGCGCTTCAGGTAGGCAGAATTTGCCGTGTGTATGGTTAATAAGGGGTTAAGAACCGCCCTGACCCATTTTCGCCATGAATTACCTCCAACCGGACAAGTCATTGAAGTTCCGGCACAACAAGTCTTTGGAGCCGGTGAACTTTCTCAGGTAACAGGGTCGCGAACGGCAGCATTTGCCGCCGCGCATTAACGGATCGCTCAAACTTCGCTCCCAATTCGTCCCAAGCCGCTTGTTTCGCGGCCAGCGACCTGCGAATCTGGCATAGATGCGAGTGATGTTTGACGGGGACAGGACATGTCGCAAACGCTTTGGTTCTTTATTGCCTTCGTCATCGTTCTTGCGCTGATCGGAGTTGCGGCCTGGCTGGTGCGCCGGTTCGGCGGAAGCAGCCTCGGCTCCAGCGCCGGGCGAGGACGTATGCCACGGCTTGCCGTCATCGATGCCGCTGCGGTCGATGGCCGCCGCAGGCTGGTGCTGGTCCGACGCGATAACGTCGAGCACCTCCTGATGATCGGCGGCCCCGCCGACCTCGTGATCGAACCCAATATCGTCCGCGGCATGCCGCAGCGTGATCAGGCCCCATCCCGGGCACCCGCCGGAACCGAGCTTCCGCCGCGTCTGGCACCCGACACCGGATGGTCCGACAGCGAAGTCCCGCACACCGATCCCTTCGAGCATCGCGAGCCGACGATGCCTGAACTGCCGCGCACCGCCCGTGGATCTTACTCCGACGATGCGCGCAGGCCGACGCCGCCGCTGCCGGATCGCCACAGCCCCGATACGATTCCGAGCTTCACGCCGGAGCCGATGATTCGGCCGGAGCCTGCGCTGCGCCCCGACCCCGCTCTGCGATCCGAGCCGCGCGCGATTCCCCGCAGCGAACGCACCGAACCGCTGCCGCCCCGGCTGCCGCGATCGAGCGATGCCGGTCCGAAAGCGCCGCCGATGCCGCCGCGTCCTCCGGCGCGTCCGGCCGAGGCTCCGCTATCGTCGGCAGATCAGAATCTCGCGGATATGGCGCAGCGGCTTGAAGCCGCCCTGCGCCGCCCGGGAGGCGAAATGCGTCTCGACACGCCGATCGGTCCCATCGAACGACCCGGCGCACCGCCGGCCGTGCCCGAACCGATGGGCAACCGGCCAGTACCGCGTTCCGAAGGCGCTCCGCGTCCGGCAGCCCCGCCGGCGCCTCCACCACCACCGCCCGCTCCGAAGGCCGCGTTCGAGAATCTCGAAGACGAGATGGCCAACCTGCTCGGCCGCCCAAAGCCTCCCGCGTGAGATCGTCGAAACCACCGCGTAGAGTTTTATTTTTTGTCAGTCTCCTCGTCGCCGCCGGATCTTTTATCGATCCGGCGAGCGCGCAGGATATCAGCATCAATCTGGGCCAGGGCGGCGGCGGGGTCACCGAACGCGCGATCCAGCTGATCGCACTGCTGACGGTGCTGTCGATCGCACCATCGATCCTGGTCATGATGACCTCCTTCACGCGGATCGTAGTGGTGCTGTCGCTGCTACGCACCGCGCTCGGCACCGCGACCGCGCCGCCGAATTCGGTCATCATCGCGCTGGCGCTGTTCCTGACCGGCTTCGTGATGGGTCCGGTTTTGCAGAAATCCTACGACGACGGCATCAAGCCTCTGGTTGCGAACCAGATCACCGTCGAGCAGGCGTTCGAGCGCGGCACCGGCCCGTTGCGCGGCTTCATGCAGAAGAACGTCCGCGAGAAGGATCTCAAGCTGTTCATGGACCTGTCCGGCGAGCCGCCCGCGGCCTCGCCCGAACAGATGTCGCTGCGCATCCTGATCCCCGCCTTCATGATTTCCGAATTGAAGCGGGCGTTCGAGATCGGCTTCCTGCTGTTTCTGCCGTTCCTCATCATCGACCTCGTTGTGGCGTCGGTCCTGATGTCGATGGGCATGATGATGCTGCCGCCGGTGGTGGTGTCGCTGCCGTTCAAGCTGATCTTCTTCGTGCTGGTGGACGGCTGGTCGCTGGTGGCCGGCAGTCTCGTGCAAAGCTACGGCGGGGGATAGGCATGATCCCGAAAAGTGGGAACCGGTTTTCGGATCAGATCATGCCTAAAGAACAAGCCCCCCACTGCACGACACCTGTCAGCGCGCGGCTGCGACCGGTCTCACGCCTTTGATGGCTGGCAGCGCGCCCGTCGGATTCGGATCGGTCTTGATTTCCGACGGAAGCTTCGCGCGCGCCATCGCATCGGGGAAGCGGACGCGCATCTCGCGCAGGAAGCCGTCGAGCGTGTCGATGGTCGCCGCCATTTTCGCGATCCGGGCAAAATCCGCGCTATTTGCCCTCGCCGGCTTCGCGGCGAGATCGAAGGCCGCACGGTCGTTGCCGCCATCCATCTTCGGATTGTACTTCTCGCGGAAACGCGCGAGGCCGATGGCGTCTTCCGCCAGCGCGTAGCCGATGGCCGCACGGATGACGTCGCTCTTTTCCGCCGCACTCAGCGGCTGGAAGTCGCGCCAGCGATCGCCGTAAAGCAATTCGATCTGCTCGGCGGATTCGCGCCAGCGCCGCGACGCCCAGTAAATGTCGGAGCGCAACCGAACCGCTTCGCGGCCGCTGACATTCGAGATGATATCGAGCGCCAGATCATGGCGGCCGATGTCGGTCTGCGCGCGGGCTTCCAGCAAAAGACGCTGCTGGCGGATTTCGCCGGCCAGATCCGCGATCCGCGTGGAGCGCAAGGCCGCGATGGCGCGCTCCGGCTTGCGGTTCATCAAGTAGACCATCGCCAGCCGTGATGCGACCTGCGCCCGGGCGGAGCCCTCCAGCCGGTGATCGATCTGGTATTGCAGCAGTTGGCTGGCTTGATCGAGCAGATCGACCCCGACGAGACGATCAGCCAGACGCCGGATCATTTCGTCGCCGCGGCGGCCAATCGGCGTCAGGTCGCGAAACTCGTAAAACATCGCCAGCGCTTCGACCGGCTGAAGGTCGTCGCCCTTGGCGCCGTTGTAGATCTGCTCAAACAGCACCGACGCCTCGTCCTGTATCTTGCGCGATGCTTCGGAGTTCGGCTCCAATTGGATCGCACGGAACGCCGCCGCGAAGGTTTCCGGATAACGCGCTTTCGCGGCATAGAGCCGGGTCAACATGCTGAGCGTCTTGACCTCGGTGGAATCGCCGCGCCAAGTCGCCGCAAGAATTTCGAGATCGCGCTGCGCGTCGTCGTCGGTGATCTCCTCACGCTTCTGGCGCAATGCAATCTCACGGACCTTGGCTTCGGAGGCGGCCTGGCGATCTGCCGATCCGGCGGCCGCCGCAAACGCGGCCAGCGCATCCTGATCGCGGCCCAGCGCTTCGGCCAGGCGCCCGCGCAGCACCGCGATCGATGCGGCCTGATCGGGACCGGCGCCAAGAACTTCGAGATCGTTGCTGCGCACCGTCGCGCCCGGATAGTCCCTCACCTCCAGCGATGCGCGAAATGCTTCAGCAATCACGATGCGCTGCAGATCGACCGGCAGGGCGGTAACCGCGAACTCGACGTTCTTGAATTTCTCGCGCGCCTCCGCCCACTTCTGCAGCCGTCCCAATGCGAGCGCTTTCCAGAGTTGGGAATCGATATTGACGGCAACGGCTGGATTGGCGAGATCGGCGAGCGCAAGCTCGGAGCGGCCAGCGAGCGTGCTGGCGACCGCATGAACCGTCAACGCCGCCGCATCCTCCTCGCCGGGTTTCACCTCGGCAAGGGCCAGATCGAGAATTCCTTTCGCCTCGACGCTCATGCCGCGCGCCAGATAAAATCGCCCAAGATCGACATGCGCCGGCATGCGCGCAGAACCCGTCGCCATCGAAGCGGCGGTCAGCAGCTTGTTGCGGGTTGGAATGAACTCCGCATTCTGAAAGGTGCGCCATTCGGTGACATCGAACACCGGACGAACCACGGACGTCGCGCGGTCCGGCGCGGTCATTGCAGTCGACAGCGTCAACCCGCCGGGCCGAGACAGGATCAGCGTGTCGGATGCAATGCCGGCGGTCAGATCATCCGATTTCTGCTGGACGACGACGCCGTGGATGGATTCGAGCAGTGAGAACTCCACGAAGTCCTGACGCTTCATGAAACCGCGCGCCGGCCCACCGGCTGTCATCACCAGCAGCTGATCGCCGGCGTCGGGATCGTTGAAACGATGTATCTGTCCCGGCTTCGCAAGGCTGACGCCGACACTGGCACGGCTGGGATCGGCCATGTTGCGCGTCGCGCTCAACGGCTGCGGCGGCGACTGCGCCTTGTCGGCAAGGATAAGGGTCCACGCCCGCCCGTCGCCGATCATGGTTGCGAGCTGCGGACGGTTTAGCCGGATCCGGAGAGCGCGGCCTTTTGGCAGATCGAGCGGGGTCGCATCGGCCACGACCCACGCGCCTTCACGCCGGATCGCGTTGGCATCGATCTGCTGATCGGTGTCGAACACCAGCCAGATCGAATCCGACCGGCGAAACACGGCGGCAGGCGTCGGACTGGTGAATGGAAATGTCAGGCGGAAGTCGTCGCTGGTGAGCCGCGCGTCCACGGTCACGCCTGCTGCGGGCGTCATCGCAGGACGATCCGACTGCGGCGCCTTGACCGGCGCGGGCGGCGATGCCGGAGGCATCTTCGCTGGTGCGTCCACTGCGGCAGCCACGACCGGCGCAGCTACCGGCGGCGCAGCGATCTCCTGTTTGGCGGGCACTGCTTCCGCTTTCACGTCAGCAACAGGCGGCTTGTTGTCGGAAGACTTATTCTCGGAAGGCTTGTTCTCGGAAGGCTTGGCGTCGGAAGGCTTGGCGTCTGATGTTTTGGCTTCAGGCGATTTGATCTCAGGAGATTTTGCCTCCGGAGATTTGATCTCAGGCTGCACTGTGTCGGCTGGCTTCGCCATCTGGTGCGCGATCTGCTCGGACGTTGGCGGCACGATTTCGACGACCTTGTCGGCAGGCGTCGAGAGAGCCTTCGGAAGCGACCTGGCCGCTTTCGATTTTTGCCCCTGCTCGAACGCAACGTCGACGACGTAGTTCTTGTCCTCGCGGAAAGCGTGGACATCGGCCTCACCGATCATCGCGATCTCGACGCGCGATGTCTCGCCTTCGATCTTCTGGTTGATCGAATGAATGTTCGCAGGCATCGCGATCTTGGCATCCGCGAGGTCGAACGTCAGCGGCGAGGTAAACGACAGCGAGAATTTGTCCGCGGCCAGTGACGACGACACGCTGACGCCATCCGGCATTTCAAAAACAAACCGGACAAAGGTCGGCTGGACCGAAGCCCGCACCCGGACCGGCGGCCGCTTCTTGGCTTCATCCGCCATCCTCTGAATCCGCAGCGCCCGCTCAGCCGCGATCGCGCGTTCGGACAATTCCTTGACGACCTCGGCAGGCAGCGCTGGCGGAAGACCGGTCCACTGATCCGGCAACAGGTCGATGAACACTCGCTCACCCGCGGTCATCACGTTAACGCGCACCTTCTGCGTCAACGCCATACGGATGGCCGTGCCATCCGGATCGCGTCGAACCGACCCGACATAGGACGGGACCGAGTCGGCAAGCAGGTCGATCGAAACGGCGACCGGCTTCCTGAACTGGATCACCAGGATTGCTCCTGCGACGGTCACCTCGGTCGGAACATCTTCCTGAAACTGCAGGACCATGCGCGCGTAGCCGGACTGCGCCGTCAGCGTCACTTCACCTCTGACCGGTTCTGCGCGCGCGGAGTGGGTCCCCACAGAAAGGCATGACAACGCGACAGCCAGCATAAACGCCGATGGCTGCAGGCCACGGCAAAGCCTGTCCGCGAAAGACCGGGCCCTCGCCCCGGACTTCCGGGCGGCCTTGAACGTGAGGGCGGCCTTGCAGGACATTCCCAAATCTTTCTCGTCGGACTTTCTTGCCGGATGTTCTCGCCGGCTCTCTGTTGTTCCGGAGACCTGTGGTTCAGACGCGCAATTCGAATCTAGAATTCGGCTGTTAAGGAGCTGTTAATCACCCGCCTCCATTGCGGACCTGCTGCGGCCTGCCCTCGATCTTCGGCAGGTCGCCGCCGGACGACGATCTGTCTCCCGTTGAGCGGCGCGCCATCTCGACCGTCAGCCGCTCGGCCGCCTCCGGCTGCATCTGCCCCATGATATCGGACATCTTGCGCGGTGCGATCTGCGAGGCGATCTCGAACAGTACCGACAGTTCGAGCCGGTCGAAGACCTTGGCCGCGTCCTTCGGCTTCATGGATTCGTACATCGTCACGATTCCCTTGAAGCGCGCTGCCTCGACTTCCTGCTTCTGCTGACCGGAGACGGAAACCCGCGCCTCGGTCGCCTTCATTTCCTCGATCTTGCCCTCGATCCGCTTTTCGGCGGACTTCATCAGGCTTTCACGAATGTCGATTTCGCGCGCACGGGTTTCGATCTCCTGACGCCGCGCCTGCAGACTCTCAAGCACCGCGCGTTCCGACGCCGAGATCGGGCGGTTGGGATCGGGATAAACCACGTTCTCGGGCGGCGGCGGCAAGGCTTCCGGAGCCGCCACGACCGGCTTATCCTCTTTCTTGGCCGCGACCGAGCCGGTGATGTCCGATGATTCGATCGTTTTTCCGGACGACGGAAAGTTGAACGTCTCCTGCGCCCAGGACTTGGGCTTTGGCGCAGTGTCGTTGAGGATGTATCCGCCGTCGAGAAGAAGCCCCGACACCTTGAGCACGACCAGACAGCAGGTCGCGATCAGAAGTATCGGGATGAGCCGGATATCGCGAAGAATCGTTTTCATGCAGCGAGACCGGTCGCCCTTCGCCGCTCGGAGAAGGCTTGCGCGGCTGCAAGCAGCGCCTTGGCGTTCGATATGTTTTGCGCCGATGTGTTCTGCGCCGGGGCCGCCGGCTCCGCGACATCGGTCGCAGCCGCCGCCCGTGCTTCAGCGCCGGTTGGCCTTACCGCGAGCGCGATCTGCGTCAGGCGATTGAGGATCGCTTCGCCCGCGGTCACCTGCTTGGCGAGCTTCGCGGACAATGTCGTGCCCGCCGCGAGCTGCGCGCCGAGGTTCTCGTCGCATTCGCGCACGGTCACCTTCAGGCCGCCGATGGCGCGCTCTGCGATTTCCGTTGCCGTGATCAACTCGGCGATCATGGCGCGCATCGACTGCTCGTCGGCCTTGAGCCGCTTGAGGCGGCGATTCAGCAGTGTGCAGTAACCGATTGTCACCAGAAGCAGAACCGAAACCAGACTCTCGATCACAAGTCCGAATGAATGACTCATTGTGCCTCCATCAACTTGGTTTGCTCGTCGGCCTTCTCGAACATCGCGAAGGTGGTATTGGGCTTGCGCAATTGCTTGGTGACACGGATGGCGACGCGGTCACCGACCCGCCCCATCCGGCCTTCGGTCAAGAGGACGTTGCCGCAGCGCACCGCGACCAGCGCATCGGCGCGCATGTCCAGCGGCAGGGTGTCGCCGACCTTCAGCATCATCAGCTGCTTGAGCGGGATCTCGGCCTCGTACAGCACCGCATCGACGGAAATTTCCGCCTGCCCCACCTCGGTGGCGAAATGGCCTTCCCAGATCGGATCGCGGCCGAACTTTTCGCCCATGAACATCTGCAGCAACACCGGGCGGATCGGCTCGATGGTGGCGGAGGGCAGCAGCAGTTCGATGTTGCCGCCGCGGTCTTCCATGTCGATGCGCAGGCGCACCAGGATGGCGGCGTTGGCCGG
>JAUSAX010000022.1 GCA_030652315.1 Afipia sp.
GGAGCTTGGCCCAGCCATGCTCATGAGCCGCTTCCGGGTTTCACGCGCCCAACACTACCGGATGTTTGCTGCCGATGGCGGCGTGGCCACACTGGTGCGTGAAAGACGGCTAGAGGCCGCCTATCGGGAGATCATGCGGCCTGACAGCGCATCGCGCTCGATCACGGAGATCGCCCATGACCTTGGCTTTTCGAGCAGCGGCCAGTTTCTGCGCGCCTTCCGTGCGCGGTTTGCGATGACACCGAGCGAGGCCCGAGAGACAGGCCAAGCGCTTGCCCGCGCCGACTCGAAGCTTTCCGATCTGCGCGCACGCTTTGCCAAGCAGGCGGAATGGCTCGGCGCGGAGGCCTCCTTCCGTCGGGGCTGACGAGCCGGCCCGCCAGCGACCGGAACAATTTGTGACTTAGTGGATTGATTCAGGTTTCGCCCGTCGGGACCTGCGTTTGCCGGCCCCTGCTTTGTGAAGCGGAGGGGTGCCATGTCGATGCTCAAATCGGGAATGCTCGCGCTCGTTGCGCTCCTGTTTGCCGTCCTGTTGTCGGTTGCTGCCCATGATTCCGCGTCGGCAAGGCCGGGCGGAGGGCACGGTGGCGGCGGAGGTGGGTTTCGCGGCGGCGGTGGTGGTGGCGGCTTTCACGGCGGTGGCGGTTTTCGCGGGGGTGGATTCCACGGCGGCGGCTTCCGCGGTGGTGGCGCCGCTTTTCATGGCGGCGGTTTCCGCGGTGGTGGTGCAGCCTTTCATGGCGGCGGACACCGGATGGGTGGAGGGCGTGCATTCTACGCCCGACCGCACGTCTCCCGTTCATTTACGGGGTCGAACTTCAGGGGAGGACGCTCCTACGCCGTCCACAATCGGCACTTCCAGCGTAGCGCACGATTCAACTCGTCCCGTGCCGTCGTCTCACGCAATGCGATGAGAACCTCAGCGCTTAACACGAGAAACTTCAACGCCACGCGGAACGCCCATGCGGTGCGGAACGCGTTCCACGCCCGCCCGGTCGATAGGGCCTTGCGCAATACCAATGCGCTGCGCAATCCCGCGACCCGCGCGCTCGTGACGTCCCGGTTGGCGACGGCCGGGTGGCATGGGCATGGACACCATGGCTGGTGGCGTCATCGCCATGGCGGTTTCGGATGGGTCGGCCCGGTGTTCTGGCCGTTCGCCTTCTACGACATCTACGGCTATTCGCTGTGGGGCTATGACTATGACGCCGCGTTCTGGGATTACGGCTATCCGGACATCTATGCCGGCATTTTCGCGCCGAACGGTTACGACGATCTCGCAGGCTACGCGAGTTACCTGCCGGGATATGCCGGCGGAAGCAGAAGCGGCCGGGAGTCGTTTGCATCGGCGAACCCCAAGGACCGGACCAGCCTGACGCAGATGTGCGGCGAAGACAGCCGCGACATCGCCGGGCTTCCGATCGACGCGATTCAGAAAGCCCTGCAACCGGACGATGCGCAGCGCGCTGCGCTCGACAATCTCGCTAATGCCTCCGCAAAGGCAGCGCAAAATATCAAAGCCGCATGTCCGGCGGACATCGGACTGACCGCACCGCGTCGGCTCGCGGTGATGCAACAGCGTGTCGAGGCGATGATCGCAGCGGTGCAAGTCGTGCAACCGCCGCTGGCGAAGTTTTATGGCCTTCTGAGCGATGAGCAGAAGGCGCGCTTTACCGCGCTCGCCGTGCGGCAGCGTCCGGCGCGTGTCGAAAAGACGGTGAGTGCGGCCACAGGATGCGACGTTGCCCAGCCGGGGTTTGCGGAATGGCCAAGCGCCGCGATCGAGCAAAAGGTCAGGCCGACCGATGAGCAGCGCAAAGATCTCGATGCGCTTCAGGCCGCTGCCGCCAAGGCGGCGGATTCGCTGAAGGCATCATGTCAGCCGGAGAACGCGCTGACGCCGCCTGCGCGGCTCGAAGCCGTTGGCAAACGGCTGGACACCATGCTGCAAGCGGTGAAAACGGTGCGCGCGGCCATGGACAATTTCTATGGATCGCTGAACGACGAACAGAAGGCCAACTTCGACTCCATCGGCCCGAAGCGGGTCAGCGCCGTGGATGGGAACGCCATCGCCCGCAATGACGAGGATACGCCGCGCCGGGCACGTAGCCACCGTCACCATCACGGCAACGTCGACTACATGATCCGGCGCATGATGTCGTTCGTTCGCTGAAGTAGCCTAGTGTCCCGTATCCGACGTTTGCTTCATTTTTGCAGCAGCTCCCAAGCAAACGTCGGATACGAAAGGACACTCGCAAATTATGATTCTAGTGATCCTTTGGTTCTGACATTCGTAAGGGCACCCGCAGAAGATGAGATACGAATGTCAAAACCGGATCACTAACGTCAATTCGTCGCGGTGATGACATGCGCCCGGATGAGGCCGTCGATCGGTCCATTTCCAAATCGCTGCGCGAGCGCATCAGCGGCGATCTCTGTCGCCTTTTCGAGCAGCGATGCATCGCGTGTCTCGATTTCTGTTCTGAGCGGTGTTCCCTGACAGTAGGCGACGGCAACGTCCCGTGGCGATGCAGCTTTGCTTCTGTGATCGACGGTTTCAGCGGAAATGTCTGTGAAACCCGCCGCGCCCAGTTCATTCCGTATTTTTCCGACGTCGTGGTAGCCGTGCGGGGTGCGGGCCATGAACATCGGCGGGTCTTGCGGAAAAAGCCTGGCGAGTGACGATGTTACGATATCGGCAAATTCGTTGTTGCCGATCCGATCCCATACGTTGAAGAAAAAATGACCGCGCGGCGTCAGAACGCGGCGGGCCTCGCTGAAGCCCTTGATCTTATCCGGGAAGAACATGACGCCGAACTGGCATGCAACGACGTCAAATTCCTGATTCTTGAATGGCAAGGCGAGCGCATCGGCTTGCCGCCATGCGATCCGGTCCGGCTGAGGTTGCTTTGCCGCCGCGTGATCGAGCATCGGCTGATTGAGATCGGTCGCGACGACCCGGGTCTGTGCGGGAAGCCGCGACACGATGGCCCTCGTCAGAACGCCCGTTCCGGCAGCCGTCTCCAACACGTTCTCTGGCTCGGTGCGGGCGATCCGTTCAGCAAGGTCGTTTGCGTAAGGTTCGAAAATGAGCGGAACGAGCAACCTGTTGTAAATCTCGGGAATTGACCCCGCGAATAGCTTGTCGGTCACGTCCATGTCGATCCTCCGCTACTTGGAAGATGGAGCGCTTCTAGTGTCCTGAATCCGAAGTTCGCTCATTTTTCAGCACTTTCCGTAGCGAACTTCGGATTCAAAAGGACACTAGAAAATATGATTCTAGTGTGGTTTTGGTTCGCAAGTCCGCAAATGAAGGCGCTGTAGAAATGATGCGGACTTGCGAACCACCACACTAGTTCACCCGCGTCCAGGTCGTCGATTTGCAGATCATGCCGCCCATGGCGCAGCCCGCGGTGGTGAGCGTGCTTCCTGACAGCGACATCTTGCCGGCATAGGTCTTGCCGTCTTCCGGATTGAACGCGGAGCCCTTCCACGCATCCGTTCCGTCCGGCTTCATGTCGTAGAAAATGCGCTGGCCGATTTTTGCAGGGGTTTCGACGCCCGGCTTAAGCCAGACGAGCGAGCCGCAATACGCGCCGCCGCCGCATGGTCCGATCTTGACGCGGGATAAGCCGGTGTCGCGCAGCCACGTTCCGCTCGGGTCGCCCGCAGAAGCGGACGCCGCTCCAAGCATGACACCGGCGGCGGTCAACCCGGCAAAAAGCACCGATTTTGCTAATCCAGTTTTCATCATTGCATCCCCCCAATCGCCAGCCTCTGCGGGCCGATCCGCTTAAGGTGACAGGGCGGGAAAAGGAGTCAATCGGATGCGCGCATTGCAGCCGTCATTCCGGGGCGCGGACGCAGCAAGCGAGCCCGGAATCTCTATTCGATGTTTCGGGATTCCGGATCAGGTTGCTTTGCAACCTGTCCGGAATGACAGCGGGTTGGGTTTTACGCCACCGGCGTGCGGAAACTCAGCAGTGTCTTGGTCGGATAGTCGAAGAACTTTCCGGTCTCGGTCCATGACGGCGCGCACATCGGCACGATGAATTCCGCCGCCTGCTCGGGCGTGTCGAGGATCATCGGGTCTTCGCCGGGCATCACGGTCGCGCGCATGCGGGTGCGGATCGGTCCCGGGCTGAACAGGTTGACGCGGATCGGCGTGGTCGCGGTCTCGTTCGCCCACACCCGCACCAGGGCATCGAGCGCCGCCTTCGACGCTGCGTAGGGGCCCATATAGGCGGTTGCCTTGCTGGCGATGCCCGAGGTGATGAATACCGCGCGTCCGGCGTCGGACTTCTGCAGCAGCGGCTCCATGCAGCGGATCAACTGGAAGTTCGCGGTGGTGTTGACCGCGAACATGTTGTTCCAGAATTTCGGCTCGGTATGGCCGAGCGGCGACGACGTTCCCGCGACGCCGGCATTGCCGATCAGAATGTCGAGCTTGCCGTGGCGTTCGTTCAGCGCCGCCCCGAGACGTGCGATGCCGTCGAGATCGGTCATGTCCAGCGGCACCAGCGTGGCGCTGCCGCCGTCGGCGCCGATGGCGTCGTCGAGTTCTTCGAGCCCGCCCTGCGTGCGCGCAACGGCAATGACATGCGCGCCTGCGCGCGCCAGCGCACGCGCCGTGGCGTAGCCGATGCCGCGCGATGCGCCGGTGACGAGAGCGATGCGGGAGGCGAGAGGTTTGGTCATTCTTAAACTCATCCAACGAGCGTCGTGCCCGGGCTTGTCCCGGGCATCCACGCCTTTGCGACAGGGTTTTATAGACGTGGATGGCTGGGCGAAAGGGCGTTCACGCCCGTCTTCGACGGGCTATGCCCGGCCATGACTGAAAAGACGATTGCCGGTCTTGCTCGGCGCGCCTCGAAGCCGGGGCCCGATCCGTGCTACATGGCCGGCATGACCCTGAACTCTCCACCCGCCGGGCGCCAATGGCGGGCCATGTCGGTTACGGACCTTCCGGCCGTCAACGCGCTGGCCACCCGCATTCATCCGGCCTATCCGGAGGACGCTGCGGTCTTTGCCGAGCGCCTTCGGCTGTATCCTGCTGGCTGCCGGGTGCTGGAGGGCGAACAAGGCGTCGCCGCCTATGTCGTCAGCCATCCGTGGCGGCATCTGGAACCGCCGCCGCTGAACGCGTTGCTCGGCGCGCTGCCGCCGCAGCCGTCGACGTTCTACATCCACGATCTTGCGCTGGCGCCGGAGGTGCAAGGCACCGGGGCGGGAGCGGATATCGTGGCGTCGCTCGCGGATCATGTGTCCGCCAGCGGGCTTTCCAGCATGTCTCTGATCGCGGTCAACGGCTCAGCGGGATTCTGGCAACGCCAGGGATTTGAGGCGGTGCAGGATCCGCTGCTGGACGCTAAGTTGCGCAGCTATGGGGACGACGCACGCTTCATGGCGCGAACGCTTGGGGCCGCTGGCTGGCATCCGTCGTCGAGTGAAATCAGCGCGCTGTACGAGCGTCACGCCACGGCGTTTGACCGGGATCGCGGCAAGCGGCTGGTCGAGCGTGCGTGGTTCGAACGATTCAGGCAGGTGATGCCGGAGGGGGCGGACGTGCTCGATCTTGGATGCGGATCGGGCGAACCGGTCGCGCGCTATCTGATCGAGGCGGGACATCGCGTCACCGGTGTGGATTCATCGCCCACGCTGATCGACCTGTGCCGCTCGCGCTTTCCGGACGAGACATGGATCGCGGGCGACATGCGCGACGTCTCACTGTCGCGCCGCTTCGGCGGCATTGTGGCATGGAACAGCTTCTTCCACCTGACCCCGGACGATCAGCGCCGGATGTTCAAGATTTTTCGCGATCATGCAGCGGCCGGTGCAGCGCTGATGTTCACCAGCGGGCCGCGCGCCGGTGAGGCGATCGGCGCATATCAGGGCGAAGCGCTCTATCACGCCAGCCTCGATACGGCGGAATACCAATCGCTGCTCGCCGCGCACGGCTTTTCAGTCGTGCAGCATGTGGTGGAGGATCAGGATTGCGGAGGCCTGACGGTGTGGCTGACGCGGCTGCGAACCGGCTGAACCGGCGCATCCACCATAGACCTCGTACTTAGCTCGCTTCGGCCAGCAGCGAGAGCTGGCGCGGCTGCGGCTCGACCTGGTTCTGGTCGGTGAGATTGGTCGGATAGGCGCCGGTGAAGCAGTGATCCGAGAATTTCGGATTGGCCGGGTCGCGGCCCGGATAACCCATGGCGCGGTACATGCCGTCGATCGACAGGAACGCCAGCGAGTCCGCGCCGATGATGTCGCGCATTTCTTCAAGCGTATGCGTTGCGGCCAGAAGCCCGCCGCGGTCCGGCAGGTCGATGCCGTAATAATCGGGATGCACGATCGGCGGCGAGGCGAGGCGGAAATGCACTTCCTTTGCGCCGGCGTCGCGCATCATGCGTACGATCTTCTTCGAGGTGGTGCCGCGCACCAGTGAATCGTCGATCAGGATGATGCGCTTGCCTTCGATGGCCGCGCGGTTCGCCGAATGCTTCATGCGCACGCCGAGTTCGCGCACGCTTTGCGTCGGCTGGATGAAGGTGCGGCCGACATAATGGTTGCGGATGATGCCGAGCTCGAACGGTACGCCGGAATGCTGGCTGTAACCGACCGCGGCGGGCACGCCGGAATCCGGTACCGGCACCACGACATCCACATCGACATGACTCTCTCGCGCAAGCTGCGCGCCGAAATTCTTGCGGACTTCGTAGACCGAGCGGCCGCCGACGATGGAGTCGGGGCGCGAGAAATAGATATACTCGAAGATGCAGGGACGGGGCGGCTGCGGCGGGAACGGCTTGTGGCTTTCCTTGCCATGCTCGTCGAACACGATGACCTCGCCGGGCTCGATGTCGCGCAGGTAGCGCGCGCCGATGATGTCGAGCGCGCAGGTTTCCGACGCGAGGATTGGACAGCCATCGAGTTCGCCGAGCACCAGCGGGCGGATGCCGAGCGGGTCGCGCGCGCCGATCAACTTCTTGTTGGTCAGCGACACCAGCGCATAGCCGCCTTCGATGGCGCGCAACGCCTCGATGTAGCGCTCGATGAAACGGCCGCGCTTGGATTGCGCGACCAGATGCAGGATCACTTCGGTATCGGAGGTGGACTGCATGATGGCGCCGTGGCGCACCAGTTCGTGGCGCAGCGTCAGGCCGTTGGTGAGGTTGCCGTTGTGGGCGACGGCGAAGCCGCCAGCATTGAGCTCGGCGAACAGCGGTTGCACGTTGCGCAGGATCGTGCCGCCGGTGGTGGAATAGCGGGTATGGCCGACGGCCATATTGCCGGGCAGGCGCGCGATCACTTCGGCGCGGGAGAAGGTGTCGCCGACGAGTCCGAGGCGGCGTTCGGAATGGAAGCGGTCGTTGTCGTAGGTGACGATGCCGGCGGCTTCCTGGCCGCGATGCTGAAGAGCGTGGAGCCCGAGCGCGGTGATGGCGGCGGCTTCCGGGTGTCCGAAGATGCCGAACACGCCGCACTCCTCGCGAAGGGTGTCGCCGTTCAGGTCCTTGTCCAGATCATGGTCAAGATCGTAGTCGGATTTGGAGGGGGGAGTGGGAGACTGATCGCCAGAAGGGGTTTTCATATGGTTCACCGCACCCTTGTCTGAAGCAGGACTAGAACTAAGCCTAGCGTCCTGCGGCTTTGCCTTCGATCAATTGCTTCATCCCGTCACGGGATGATTTTCCGTACCCGCCGTCGTTCCCCACCGTTGCTGTTGTGCGCGGTTCGGGAGCAGCATCGGTCTGCTCCTCGTCGCCCTTTTTCTTGAACCTCTTCAAGATGGTGTTCTCGGGGTCATCCGGCAAGAGCGTCATCAGCCAGTCGCCGGTCCCCTGCAACATCACCCGCGACTTGGCACTACGGACCCAATCGGGCTGTTGTTTGTCCGGCACTAGCCAGGCGAAGAACAAAAACGCCACCACCATGATCAAGAGTCCGCGAGCGAGGCCGAACAGGAAACCAAGGGTGCGGTCGAGCGCGCCGATCCGCGAATCCAGGATCATGTCCGAGATGCGAACGGTGATGATCGAGACCACGATCAGCGTCAGGATGAACACGCCGGCGACAACGGCCACTGCGGCGACGGTCTCATTGTTGAAGTAGGTTTTCGCGGTCGGCAGCAGCTTCTGGTAGGCGTACAGAGTCGTCAGGGCGGCTGCGCCCCACGCGGCGATGGACAGGATCTCGCGCATGAAGCCGCGGATCATCGCCAGAAGGCCCGACAACAACATCACGGCAAGAACGATAATGTCGAGAAGCGTTATCGGCATCGGATGATCAGGTCCGCTTTCAGTTTCAGAACTGCGAATCGGGTTGCTCAATCCCCGGATAGCTGACGGCCATATCGCACGTCCCGCAAGGGCCGGGAACCCGCAAAAAGCCTGACATCAACGGCAAAACTGCATCGCTGCTATTGATCGCCCGTTGCGGTTAACGGTCCGTAGCGGGCGCGGCGTGCAGCTGTTGCGACGTCGCCGGTTGTATAGCGTCAGGTCACACGAGCGTCACGCCGGGTTTGGTGCTCATCGGGCTTGAATCGGCCCTCTGCGGCGGATTTTCCCGAGGCTGTGGCTTTCGAGCGCGACCAGCAAAAGTGGGAACCGGTTTTGCGTCTGGTCGCGCTCATTTTATTGAATTGGCGCGCGGCCTTACGCCGAACCGCTCACACTTCGGCGGGCCGGGCGCCCCCTAGCTGCAATGTCCGCGACCAGCGAGGTGAGCGATCCCACCGTGTTGAGAGTCAATCCGGCGTCGCCCACGGCATCGCCACGGGCGGTTTCGGGCAGCACGGCGCGGCCGAAACCGAGTTTGGCGGCTTCCTTGAGCCGCGCGGACGTTTGGGCCACCGGGCGAACTGCGCCGGACAGCGAGATTTCCCCGAAATAGACCGCATCGACCGGCAGCGGCGCATTGGCGAGCGACGACACCAGCGCCGCCGCCGCCGCCATATCGGCCGCGGGTTCGTTGATGCGCAGGCCGCCCGCGACGTTGAAATAGACGTCGTAGCCGGAGAGCTTGACGCCGCAATGCGCCTCAAGCACCGCCAGCACCATCGACAGGCGGCTGGACTCCCAGCCCACCACCGCACGGCGCGGCGTGCCGAGCGTGGTCGGCACCACCAGCGCCTGCAATTCGACCAGCACCGGGCGGGTGCCCTCAAGACCGGCGAACACCGCTGTACCCGGGCTGCCGAGATCGCGTTCCGAGAGAAACAACTCAGACGGATTGGAGACTTCGCGCAGGCCGAGCCCCGTCATCTCGAACACGCCGATTTCGTCGGTGGGGCCGAAGCGATTCTTCACCGCGCGCAGGATTCTGAACTGCTGCGAGCCTTCGCCCTCGAAGCTCATCACCGCGTCGACCATATGCTCGACCACGCGCGGGCCGGCGATCTGGCCGTCTTTCGTGACGTGGCCGACGAGGATCATCGCCGCGCCGGATTTCTTGGCAAAACGAATGAGTGCCTGCGCCGACGCGCGGACCTGCGTCACGGTGCCGGGCGCGGATTCCACCGTGTCGGTCCACATGGTCTGGATGGAATCGATCACCACCAGACGGGGCGGGGTTCCTTCCGACAGCGTGGCGATGATGTCTTCGACCGAGGTCTGCGCGGCCAGTTGAACGGCGGCATCGGCGAGGCCGAGGCGCGCGGCGCGCAGACGGACCTGTGCCACGGCTTCTTCGCCGGAGATATAGACCACGCGATGTCCCGCGCGGGCCATCAGGCTGGTGGCCTGGGTGAGCAGTGTCGATTTGCCGATGCCGGGATCGCCGCCGACCAGCAGCACCGAGCCGCGCACGAAGCCGCCGCCGGTGACGCGGTCGAGTTCGGTCATCCCGGACGACAACCGAGGCGCCTCGGGGCTCGAACCGGTGAGGGTTTCCAGTGCAAACGGCCGCCCCTTGCGCTTGGGGCGCAAATTCGCGGGCATGGATGTCGCGCCGGTGGTGTCTTCCTCCGTCAGCGTGTTCCACTCGCTGCAGGACTCGCACTTGCCCTGCCACTTGTTATAGGCGGCACCACAGTTCTGGCAGACGAAGGAGAGGGCGTTTTTCGCCATGAACGGGTAGCCGGGGTCGGGAGCAGCGGGGAATCGTTTGTTCTTCTTTTGTTCACGAAAGGCGAACGAAAGTCAACCCCGATCAGCATCGCGGTCGTGAAGCATGGAGGGCGCTATCGGTTCGTCATCCTGAGGTACGAGCCATCTTGGCGAGCCTCGAAGGATGACGATTGCATCAATCTCTGCCGTCGCCCTTCGAGGCTCGCCGCTATGCGGCTCGCTCCTCAGGGTGACGGCAATTCGGGACCTCACCGCGCGTCGATCACCAGTTCGGTCCGTACGCATCGCACATCGACCTCGAACTCCATGCCGATCACCGGCGGCCACGCCGGATACCAGGCGAGGCCGATCTGGCTGATGCTGTCCTCGGCGAACACGGTGTCGAGCAGCGGGCGGATATCGTGGACGGTATAGATCTGGGCGGCGGTGACGGCTGCCCAGTCGCACCCCAGCGCCTCGACGCGGTCGCGCATTGCGTTCATCACGAACCGCGCCTTGATCTCAAGCCCCTTCAGCGAGACGTCGCGGCCGCCGACGATGCGATCGGTGGTGACGCCGTCGCGGATTTCAGGCTTGCCCGAGATCAGGAAATCGCCGGAGGCGCCGGCTTCGGAGACCGTATAGGTGAAGGCGAAGAACATCGCCTCATTGGGGACTTCGGTGATCGGCGCAAGGTTGCTGCGCGCCAGCGGGTTGATGTCGCCGGCCTTGCATCCCCATTGATGCAGCGTCTTCAGGTATTCGCCGTTGAACGCCTGAAACTGTTCGACCGTCATGGCGGCGGGCGAGCGCAGCTCGCAGGCGGCGAGCGCCGTGACCGGGCGGCCCTCGCGTTCGAGATGCGCCTTGATGAAGGCGAAACCGTCGGCCATCGGGACCGGACGCGCGAAGCGCACCCGGCGCAGCGCGAAGCCGGGCATTGGCGTGACGCCGCTTGAGAACGGTCCGCCGGGCGAGACGATGAACCGGTAGTTGCCGGGTTTGAATTCCGTGACGTCGGGCATCGATCGTCCTTCTTTTTATCTGGGCATGATCTTTTCCGAAAACCGGTGCCCACTTTTCGGGATCATGCCCTTATTGGCCACCCTTGTAGACACGAGTGTAGCGCCGGCCGAGGCTGGTCAGCACCTCGTAGCCGATGGTGTCGAAGTGATGCGCGAGTTCATCGACCGTGATGTCCTTGTTGAGGAGCGTCACCAGCGCGCCGCGCCGGGTCGCGCCCGGCGGCAGGGCCGTGATGTCGATTGCCATCAGGTCCATCGAAATACGTCCGGCGATCGGACAGCGCTTGCCGGCCACCATCGCTTCGGCGCTACGCATATTGTCGATGCTGCCCGCCGCACGGAAATATCCGTCGGCGTAGCCCGCGGTGACGATGGCCAGTCGCGTCGGCTGCCGCGCGGTCCAGGTGCCGCCGTATCCGACGTGCTCACTCTTCTCGATATTGCGGACCTGCGCCACGCGCACCTTGAGATCGACCACCGGCAGCACCGGCGTATCGGCTTCCGGCGTCGGGTTGACGCCGTAGAGAGCCGCACCGGGGCGCACCAGATCGAAATGGAATTGGGGCCCGAGAAAAATGCCGGAGGAATTCGCCAGCGAAGCGGGGACACCGGAAAACAGCGATGCGATTTCGCGGAACGCCGCCACCTGCCGTCCGTTGGCCGGATCGTGCAGCATCTCGGCGCTGGTGAGATGGCTCATTACCAGCGAGATGCCATGATTGCCGTTCTTGATCCGCGGCAGCAGGGCTTGCGCTTCGACGACGCGAAAGCCGAGGCGATTCATGCCGGTGTCGATATGGATCGCCGCTTTGCCCTCCCAGCCGCTGGTGGTGCGGAACGCGTCCCATTCGGCGAGTTCGGTGGCGTCGCCGATCACCGGGCGGCAATCGATCTTCGCGTACTGGTCGCCCGCACCCGGGAAAAATCCGTCGAGCACATAGATGACAGAGGTCGCCGTGACTTCGCGCGCCGCGCGCGCCTCATCGAGGGTTGCGACGAAGAACGTCCGGCAACCGGCCTTCGCCAGCGCGCGGGTCACCTGCGTGATGCCGCAGCCATAGGCATCGGCCTTCACGACAGCGGCGCAATCGGCAGGCACGGCCTGACTGTTGAGCTTGCGCCAGTTGGCGACGATGGCGTCGAGATCGATGGTCAGGACGCCGGTCGCGCTGGCGGGCACGGGCGCATCTGCCGCGATGATGTTGTCAGCGGGTTTGAGATCGGAAGCAGGTGTCATTGGCTCAGCAAAGGGTTCGCAGCGAGTTTGATTGAGAAAACTCTAACACACTCTTTGCGCGCGGACGTACAGCCGATCACTCACCAAATCGCTCAGGCAACTGGGCATCCGGCGCGAGATCACCGAAGCGCGTGACGCTGGCATCGAACTGAAGATTGATGGTGCCGGTGGGGCCGTGACGCTGCTTGCCGATGATGACTTCCGCCTTGCCGTGCACCAGTGACATGTCGAGTTGCCACTTTTGGTGTTCAGGGGTGCCGGGGCGCGGCTCCTTGCTCTGCAGATAGTATTCCTCGCGATAGACGAATAGCACCACGTCGGCGTCCTGTTCGATCGATCCCGATTCACGCAAGTCGGAAAGCTGCGGTCGCTTGTCCTCACGGCTTTCGACCTGACGCGACAGCTGCGACAGCGCGATGATCGGAACGCTCAGCTCCTTGGCCAGCGCCTTGAGGCCGGTGGTGATTTCGGTGATTTCCTGCACGCGGTTGTCCGAGCGGCGGCCCGAGCCGGACAGAAGCTGGATGTAGTCGATGATCAGAAGATCGAGCCCCTTCTGCCGCTTCAGCCGCCGCGCACGCGCGGTGAGCTGCGAGATCGACAGGCCGCCGCTGTCATCGACGTAGAACGGCAGGTTCTGCATCTCGATGGAATGGTCGCGGATCTTGTCGAAGTCGGATTCGCTGATGCCGCCGCGGCGGATCGAACTCGACGAGATGCCGGTGCGCTCGGCGAGAATACGGGTGGCGAGCTGCTCCGCCGACATTTCGAGCGAGAAGAAGCCGACGATGCCGCCGTCGACAGATTTCATCTGGCCATCGGCCTGCACTTCGCCGCGCCATGCTCGCGCAATGTTAAAGGCGATGTTGGTCGCGAGTGCGGTCTTGCCCATCGCCGGGCGGCCTGCAAGGACGATCAGATCGGATGGCTGCAGCCCGCCCATCTTGGTGTCCATTTCGCGCAGGCCAGAGGCCAGACCCGACAGGTTGCCGTCGCGGCTGTAGGCCGCCGCAGCCATGTCGACCGCAACCGTCAGTGCCTGCGAGAATTTCTGGAAGCCGCCGTCGTAGCGCCCGGATTCGGCAAGGTCGTAGAGCTTTTTCTCGGCGTCCTCGATCTGCGCGCGGGGTGCGAAGTCCACCGGCGCGTCGAATGCGACATTGACCATGTCTTCGCCGACGCGGATGAGATCGCGCCGGATCGAGAGATCATAGACAGTGCGCCCATAGTCCTGCGCGTTGATGATGGTCGTCGCTTCGGCGGCGAGGCGGGCGAGGTACTGGCCGACCGTCATGCCGCCGATGT
>JAUSAX010000033.1 GCA_030652315.1 Afipia sp.
AGCTTCGATACATTGGGACCTTCCGACGTGATCTCAAACCGGGCCGTGCCATTGCCGTGGCCAAGCGTGCCTGCACCGGAGACCTTGATGCTGCAAGTCTTGGGCGGCTCCTTGTCCGAAAGCGCGATCTCGCCTTCAAACGAACCTCCTACAGCGGCGACACGCAACTGCATGTCGACCTTGTACGTATCGGGCGAGATTTCAGTCATGTTCTTGCAGCCCGGGACACAGCGCGTCAGCACGGTGGGATCGTTAAGCGCGACCCAGAGTGCGTCAACGGAGGCCTGGATTGCTTCTGTACCGCTGATGTCGAGCTTCATGGTGCCTCCTCAGATTCCAAAAAGACGCTGAGCGAGGCCACCGTTGATCGCGGCTCGCTCGGAGTCGGAAAACTGCGTGTCTGCGACGATCTTGAGCGGTGCCAGGTCGCCAATGGGAAATGGCATGTCGGAGCCCATCATGATCCGGTCCGCCCCCACAACGTCCGCCAGGAAACGGAGTGTGCGCGTGTCTTGAACGATGGTGTCGTAATAGAGCGCGGCAAGTGCCGCATCAGGATCGCCGAGATTGTCCTTGTCGAGCGAATAATTGCGTCGCAAGCGGCCAATCACATACGGCAACGCTGCTCCGCCAATTCCCGCAACAATCTTGGCATTCGGATAGCGCGTGACGGCGCCCGAGTAGATCAGCCGGGACATGGCGATCAGCGTGTCGGTGATCCGGCCGACAGCATTGGCCATTCCGTAATCATGAACGCGGTCATCGCCGCTCTCGAAAACCGGGTGAATGAAGATGATCGAACCCAGTTCGTTTGCAGCTTCCCAGAACGGAATCAATGTGGGGTCGTCGAGCACCCCGCCTTTGCCCTTGGGCTGGGTGCCGATCATGGCGCCCCTGAACCCCGAAGCATGAGCTTCGCGCAGCACTTCCGCGGCAAGCGTACCGTTCTGAAGCGGCACCGTCGCCAGCGGGATAAACCGCGGTTCGCTCTTGGCGGCCTGCGCAAGATGAGAATTGATCAATCGGGACCAGCGCGCGCCTTCTTCCGCGGGTGTTTCATAACCAAACATATCGAGCCAGCCGCCGACGACCTGACGCTCGACCTTCTGTGCATCCATCCACTGCAAGCGAGCCGGCACATCACTGAGCGGTTTCGACACCGGTCGCGTCTGTTTGCCGCCGGCGAACGAAAACCCCAGACTTCCGCCCTCCTCGATCAGCCGGATCGATGGAAAGTTCGCGGCCTGCGAGCGGATCGCATCCAGCAAGCTTGGAGGAACAAGATGAGCGTGGCAGTCGATAATCATACAGTTGGTCCTTACTGTTTGTTTTTCTTGGCCGCCGCAACCGCGTCGCTGATGGCGGAGATGCGAATGGGAAGTTTGGAGAACGAGATGTCGAGACTACGCACGGCATCGTTGATAGCGTTCGATATCGCAGCCGGCGCACCGAGATAGCCGCTTTCACCGGATCCCTTTTGTCCGAACACGGTGTACGGGGACGGGGTGCAGTGATGCACGATCTCGACCTTCGGAATCTCGTGCGACGATGGCAGCAGGTAATCCATGAAGCTTTGGGTCAACATTTGACCTTCGCCGTCATAGACGAACTCCTCCAGCAATGCTGCTCCGATGCCATGTGCAATGCCACCCAAGGTCATTCCCTTGACGATGTGCGGGTTGATGACCGTGCCGCAATCATGGCCGATCACATAGCGACGGATGTCCGGCTTGCCGAGAATGGGATCGATAGCGATCAGAACAACGTGAAATTCGAAAGAATGACACGGATACATTTGTACGCGGCCGTTCTCCGGAAGCTTGTCTCCGGTCGGAACCTGCATCACATGCGTGGCTTCCAGTCCCGGCTCCATACCCGCAGGTAGCAAATGAAAATTGCGATGGGCAATACTCACAAGATCGGCCCAGCCCAGATGATCCTTGCTTTTCGTAGCCGTGACGCCGCCATCCGAATAGCCCACCTCATCATCCGCGCAGCCAAACTGATGCGCGGCGATCTTGACGAACTTGGCCTTGAGTTTCTGCGCGGCGTGGAATGCCGCACCGCCCAGCATGATGGCCATCCGGCTGCCAACGGGAGTGTTGGAGGGCAATGACGCAAGCGAATCGGGGCGCACGACGCGGATGCTGTCGGGATCGATTTCGAGAACTTCGCCGACGACGGTCGCGACCAGTGTCTCGTGTCCCTGTCCAGCAGAGGTCGTATGAATAGTGACGGTCACAAATCCGACGCCGTCAATATTGATGCGGCAAGAATCCATCCACGTCGTCGTGGTGTTCTTCTCGTTCAGCAACGGTTCGAACGAAGAATTTCCACCGCTCGGCTCAAGGCAAGCAGCAATGCCGATTCCCGCAAGCATTCCGGATGCCCGCAAGCGATCGCGTTCTTTCTGCAACGCCTCGTAATCGACGTGCGTGAGAACCTTCTCCACCACAGTGTGATAGTCGCCGCTGTCATACCGTGTGCCGCTCGGGATGAGATACGGAAACTCATCCTTGCGAATAAAGTTGCGGCGTCGAACTTCGACGGGATCCACCCCGATCGCAGCCGCGACTTTGTCGATCGCCGTTTCGATTGCGTAGTTCGTCGGTGACTGGCCAAAGCCGCGCACAGCTTCCTGCACGGCCTTGTTCGACGTCACGGATTGCGCGCGATACTGCACGCTATTGATCTTGTAAGGCCCGACGATTGCGCCGATCGGCTTGCCGAGCTGGAATGGTGCGCGGCCGGCATAGCCGCCAGCATTGTCTAACGCGCGCATCTTCATCGACTTGACGATGCCTTGGTCGTTGAAGGCAATATCGACATCGAAGATGCGCTCGGGGCCGTGCTGATCGCCGCCACGCATGTTCTCGAGCCGGTCCTCGATCAGACGAACAGGGCGGCCGAGCCGACGCGAAAGATGCGAAACTAGAACGGTGTGCTTGATACCGCGCTTGACGCCATAACTGCCGCCGACATCGACATCCTGGTGGACACGAACGTTGTTTGCAGGAATTCGCAGTGCCCGTGCAATCTGGTCCGGATACTTCGGCATCTGAATCGAAGCCCATACATCCAGTATTTCACGCCACGGATCCCAGGACGCAACGACCCCGAACGTCTCGATAGGCACCGTCGAATTCCTGCCCCACACGACACGGAAAGACAGCTGACGCGGGCTCTCGGCGAAATCCTTCTCGACTTCACCCCAGACAAAGGTCTTGTCGAGCAGAACGTTCGAACCATGTGCCGGGTGAACCGGAGGGCTATCGGGATTAAGCGCCTTCTCGGCATCCATGACAAAAGGAAGCGGCTCATAGCTCACACGAAGCTTCTCGGTGGCGTCCTCGGCTTGCGCTCGCGTCTCAGCCACGACAGCAGCGACCCACTCGCCTGCATATCGGGTCTGACCAACGGCAAGCGGATAACGCTTCACGTTCGGCGTATCGAGCCCGTTCATCAACGGATCGACCGCTGCTGCCAGCTCCTCGCCCGTGAGAACGTAATGCACACCCGGCATCGCCACCGCGGCTGAACTGTCGATCGAGAGAATGCGGGCTGATGGATACTGCGATGGCAGGATCGCGACGTGAAGCGTACCCTCCCGAACAATATCGGCTACGTAATTACCACGACCGACAACGAAACGGCGATCCTCACGAACACGGCGATTGGTGGATACGAAGCGGAAGGCTGACGGATCGACACTCATTTCGAGCCCTTCCCCGGCGCATCAGCCGCAGCCTCAAGAACGCTCTTTTCAGGCGCATCGTGGCCTGCCGCACTTCCAGTTTGCGCGGCCTTGTTACCCCGAAGCACATTCGATTTCTTCAACCGATCAGCCGCGAATTCGACCGCTTCGATGATCTGTCCGTAACCTGTACAGCGGCAGATATTTCCGGAGATAGCCTCAACAATATCCTCGCGGTTTACGTCATGCGTTCGCTCGAGGAGCGCATGTGCGGTGAGGACCATGCCCGGCGTGCAATACCCGCACTGCATACCGTGCGTTTCGCAAAAAGCATCCTGTATGACGCTCATTTCTCCGGGTGCAGTTGCGATACCCTCGATCGTCGTGATTTCATAGCCATCGGCCTGTACAGCAAATATCAAACAAGAGCGCACCGGCTCGCCATCCAGCAGCACCGTGCAGGCCCCACAGACGCCATGCTCGCAACCCGCATGCGTACCCGTCAGCAAAAAGTCGTCCCGCAATGTGTCGAGCAGCGTCGTTCGCGGCTCGACGTCGCTGGTGCAGATCACCCCGTTGACGCTGAGGTTCACTTTCATCTGGCCACTCCCAGGGCTTCTCCGCCATTGGCGCGGTCACGCGCATCTTCCAGCGCTCGCGTGCAGAGCGTAACGGCAACGCGGCGGCGATAATCCGCACTCGCATGCAGATCGTCCGTCGCATCGAGATCAACAGCGGCGACCGCTATGGCGTCGGCAAGCAATTTTTCCTCGAGGCGCGTTCCGAGCAGCGAAGATACATCCAGCTTCAGCGGCCGATCTCCGACGCCGCCGATTCCGAGTGCCGCTTCGAGGCAGCGCCCATCTTCGTCAACCGCGATTTGCGCCGCCGCTGAGACAAATGCAAAATCGGAACTGCGAGCGCTGATTTCGTGAAAACCAGCGCCAACCCGCTTGTGGGTCCAGACCGGAAAGCGGACCGCGCTGAGACATTCGCCGATACCGATCGTGGTCAACATCGGGCCAATAAAGAAGTCGTCCGCAGGCGTTGAAACAGGGCCATCGGGAGTTGCAGCTTCGATTTCGGCGCCTAGCGTAACTGCAACCAGCGGGATTTCCGCTGAGGGGTCGGCATTCGCAATCGAGCCTCCGACAGTTCCGCGACTCCGCGTCGGAGGATGTCCGACCCACGGCAGCGCGAGCGCCAGCAACGGAACCGAAGTCCGAACCAGTGGGCTATTTAGTGCGAACGCTTGCCGCGTCGTTGCTCCGATCACGATCGAGCCGTTATCTTCGCGAATGCCGGACAGCTCAGGCAACCGCAGCACATCCACCAGCTTGGTTGGACGTGCAAGGCGCATGGCAAGCATCGGCACCAGCGTTTGACCGCCCGCGATCACGCGCGCATCTTCATCTGCAGCAAGCAGACCGCACGCCTCGGCAAGCGTACCCGGCCTGACATAGTCAAAGGGCGCAGGTTTCATAGTTCTTCAGCCCAGCAAGGGGCCGGCGAAAGCCGGCGACAACACCGAAACGGTTTGATTCTTGAGAAGCGGTCCGTCGACCTCACTCGCTTTCTTCACCGCAGCCCATTCGCTGTCGGCACCGAACGCAGCCCATGCCGCCTTCCGCGCCTCCTCGCTCGGAAACCGCGTCATGTATGTGAGACGACCATCTTCTTCCGTCGCGACAAATGCACCGACCAGTTCGATTCCGTGACGGGGAAAGAATTTCGCTGCGACCGCATCCTTAAAACGTTTGCGCATCGCTTCGGCGCGGCCTTCTACGGCCTCATACACCCGGATTTCGTAAACCAAGACACACTCCCCGAAGCCTGCAATTCCGCACTCGCGCCGTCGTATTTATGTCGGCAGCTTTAGGCCCCGAAGTAAGAATTCACGAAGGCAATTGTCAAATGTAAAATGAAGCAATGAGTCACTTTTTGCTCATTTGAAGCTGTTACAATTATTAGATTGTCATAGTTCTCGAGTCCAATAGACCGCCATCGTAGCTATTTTCCGCCTTCTCGTGCCTCCTTTCCGGAGAGTTGAAACGATTTTCGAATTGTACTATTCGACAATGCTGCGACGATATGGACCATCACAAGCACACGCCACGGGGATAAAATGACTGATTGGGTCCCGACCCTTCCTGCAGGCGGCGGTCCTCGCTATCTCGCCTTTGTCGATTCTCTCGAAGAGGATATCGGTAGCGGCCAGATCAAACCTGGCATGCGGCTGCTGCCGCAGCGGGAGATGGCCCAAAGGCTCGGGCTCAGCATCGGCACAATTTCGAAGGCATATTCCGAAGCGGAGCAACGCGGTCTCATCTCCGGAGAAGTCGGTCGCGGCACCTTTGTGCAGCGTCGCAAGCCGGAACAGCGCAAAGGCTACGGTCCGTCCGACGCCCCTATCAATCTCGCTCTGAACGTCCCTCCCTATACAGGTGAAGACGAGGTTATCGCATCAGCTCTCGCCGAGATCGCTGCGCAAGGCGAGATGGCAAACCTGCTTGGCTATTTGCCGCATCAGGGCATCAGACGTCATCGTGAAGCAATGGTGATCTGGCTTGCGTCATTAGGCGTCACGGCCGATCCCGATGAACTTTTCATCACGCACGGGGGCCAACACGCCATCTCCGTCGCACTCAATCTGGTGAGCGCGCCTGGTGACATTGTTCTCACCGAAAGTTTTACCTACTCGGGAATGATCGCGCTGTCGGCGCAGAACGGCTATCGGCTTCACGGAGTGGCGGCCAATGCGGATGGCCTCATTCCCGAAGCACTCGACCGTGCGTTCGGCGAGACCGGGGCCAAGGTATTGTTCTGCATGCCAACCTTGCAGACGCCCACCGGAGTGACGATGCCGGAAGAGCGGCGCGACGCCATCGCCGAAATCGTCCGCAAGCACAACGCCTATTTGATCGAGGACGACGCTTATGCGTTCCTGTTCGAGCATCCACCTCGTCCTATCTCTGAGCGGATTCCGGAACGCAGCTTTTACGTTGTGAGTTTTGCCAAATGCCTCGCGCCGGGATTACGCATCGCGGCAATGATTGCACCAGCTTCGTTCCGAGACCGCTGCAACAACGCCATCCGGGCAACAGGCTGGATGGCCACGCCCGTCATGGCAGAAGTCGTCGCAAGACTTATTCATAACGGCGACTTGGTCCGCCAGGTCAACCGCAAGCGCGAAAAAGCCGCCGTGCGAAATGAAATCGCAAGCAGGGTTCTAAGTTCCTGGTTACCGCCAATTTCCTCTCCTCCGGGATTTCACCGCTGGCTTCCGCTTCCTGCGGGCCGCACGTTGAACGCGCTCGTGACGCAGGCCGCGCACGCAGGCATCACGCTCGCGCCGCCCGGAGCATTGCAGCAAGTCGATCGCGGCACACTCGGCATCCGACTTTGCCTTGGCCATCCTTCCGCCGAAGCCGACCTTGAGAAGGCGATGGTCGAGATCAAGCGAATTCTCGAAATGACGGAAGCAATATCTTTTGTCTGAGATGCCATGCGCCATTCAAACGCAAGAAGCTAAGGGGTCACGTCTACCGAGACAATAAACTCAAGAAGCAAGAAAAAGGCAGCGAATCCATTGGACGCTGATCAAGGGAAAAGGAGAGCAACCCAATGGAGCCGTTCGCGCTGGTCGCGCTGGTAGTGGCAACATTTCTTCTCGCAGGCTTGGTCAAGGGCGTCGTCGGAATGGGGTTACCGCCCGTTGCCATCGGCATAATGGCGCTCGCGATGCCGCCGGCGCAAGCCGCCGCGCTGGTTCTGGTGCCCGCGTTCGTCACCAACATCTGGCAAATGATGTCGGGCGAACGCCTTATCACCGTCGTTAAGCGCCTGTGGACGCTTCAGCTCGGCATCTGCATTGGCGCCTGGTTGTGCGGCGACATCCTGACAACGCAAACGTCCAAACTACCCAGTCTTCTGCTGGGTTTAATGTTGATGCTGTACGCCGTCTACGGAGCGGTCTCCGTAACGCCGCGGATACCCGCACGTTACGAATCATATTTGTCTCCGATCGTCGGTCTGATGACCGGCGTCATCATGGCGGCAACCGGGCTCATGGCCATTCCTCTGGTCCCCTATCTGCAGGCGATCAATCTTGAAAAAGAGAATTTGCTACAGGCATTAGGGCTGTCCTTCTTCATATCAGCGGTCGCGCTTGGCACGGTACTTACGAGCGCGAATATTTTCCGCGGCGACACAGCGCTTATGTCGGCGTTCGCGCTGCTCCCGGCCGCGGTAGGAATGGCGGTCGGCCGACGCTATGTCAGCCGCATCTCCGCTGCCACTTTCAAGCGCTGGTTCCTGATCGCGATGTTCCTGATCGGATGTGCCTCAGCCATTCAGGCGCTTCGATCCACGCAACCGCTTTACTAATCAAGAAACATGAGGGTGAAACAAATGCTACGGATGCTATCGATTATCGCGACGTCATGCCTTCTAATGCTAAACACCAACGCCCGTGCGGAAGATTGGCCGGCACGACCAATTACTATGGTCAATCCTTTCGCGGCGGGTGGCCCTAACGATGTCCTTGCCCGGCTGTTTGCACAGCGGATGGGCGAGCTACTTGGCCAGCCAGTCGTTCTGGAAAATGTCGGTGGCGCGGGTGGAATGAATGGCGCGGACCGCGTCGCGAAATCCGCTCCGGATGGCTACACCTTTCTTCTCGGGACCGTTGGAACGCAGGCGCAGAACCAAACTCTGTTCAAAAAGCCACGCTACAATTCGACAACTGACTTTGAACCGGTTGCTCTTATCGTCGAGGCGCCGCTCGTGCTGGTCGCCCGCAAGGACTTTCCGACGAAGGATATGAAAGAATTCGTTGCCTACACCAAAGCTAACGAAAGCAAGATGCAGTTTGGATCGGCCGGCACTGGATCGGCCATTCATCTAGGATGCGTGTTGATGAATTCGGTGACAGGCCTCAACGTCGTTCATGTGCCCTATCGCGGCGCAAATCCTGCAATGCAGGATCTGATAAGCGGCCGGATCGATTACCTGTGCGATATCGTGACCACGGCGAAATCTCAGATCGATGTAGGCTCCGTTCAGCCAATTGCTATTCTGACGAAAGAGCGTTCGTCGGTGCTCCCGAATGTGCCAACCGCTATCGAGCAAGGATTCGCCGTCGAAGCCTATACCTGGAACGCCTTCTTTCTCCCAAAGGGAACGCCCCGCACCATTATCGAGAAACTGAACAAGGCAACCGTCGATACAATGAAAACGCCCGAGGTGCGAGAGAAGCTCGAAAGCGCTGGCCTTCGATTTGTGTCTGACGATCGAACAACGCCGGAATATCTCGCAAAGTTCGTCACCAGTGAAATTGAAAAGTGGGCCGCTCCGATCAAATCGAGCGGCATCACCGTTGATTGATGTCTATGCAAAATGTGATCGCTGTGTTGACGGTATTGAACTGACGGGGAGGACATCGGAATGATCGAACTTCGCCAGTTTAGACAGTTCATCGCGGTGGCGGAGGAACTGAGTTTCCGTCGCGCTGCCGAGCGGCTGAACATGGCGCAGCCTCCTCTGACAGCAACAATTAAACGCATCGAGGACGAAGTCGGCGCCGTTCTTATCAAGCGGACAAACCGCATAGAGCGCTTGACCGAGGCGGGTCGCGTGTTTCTCGATGAGGCACGCAAAACCGTAAATCAGGCGGAACGCGCCATGCTCGCGGCACAGCGGGCGGGCGCAGGCCTCACGGGAACGCTGCGAGTGACATTTGTTGCAAGTGCCGCTCGAGAAATCCTGCCATCAATCTTGCTGCGATTTCGGGAGCATTACCCTGCGGTCAAGCTTGAGCTACGAGAGGCAATGACAACCCAGCAACTCGCGTCTTTGGCGAACAACGACAGCGATCTGGGGTTTGTTATCCCTCCCCTCCAGGATGCTGAAAATCTGAAGATCGAGGTCGTTGCCCGAAATCGGCTTGTCGCGGCATTGCCGGAGGGACACCCGCTAACAAAAGCGGACCAGATAACCCTCGCCGACATGTCTCATGAATCGTGGATCTTGTTCGCGGCCCGCCAAGGTCCTGGCTTACATCGCATCATCCACACTGCATGTGCCAGGGCCGGGTTCTCACCTAGGATCGGGCAAGAAGCCCCGCAAATGGATACGATAGCTAATCTTGTGGCAGGCGGAATGGGCGTTGCTCTGGTGTCGAGAGCACTCGCAACGAGCGGGCGCAAAGGCGTAGCTTTCCGGGAGTTGGCCGGGCCCGGAACCCCGGTCGAATTTGAACTGGCAATCGCCTACGCTCACTCTTCGCCTGTTCTGGATGCATTCGTCGCTGCAACCAGATTGCACGCGAAGATGATAGCGCCGTGAGTTGCGGCTGATTGATCCGGGATGTGCAGTGCGCATCCTCCGTCTCGATCAGCCGCAGTAACCCTTTCTATTATTCCGGCGGAATGTTCGCCTTCTTGACGACATCGGCCCAACGCGCAATCTCGCTATCTACAAAGGCGCGGAACTCGTCTCCGTAAAGGTCGCCAGGTTCGACACCCATCTCAGCTAGCTTCTTCTTGGTCTCCGCAGACTCGTTGACTTCTCTCATCGCAGTGACAAGTTTCTTGTAAATCGGAGAGCCGTTCGCCTGAGGCATGTAGACGCCGAACCAAGCTTGGACGTTGAAGCCCTTCACGCCCGACTCATCAAGCGTCGGAACATCGGGAAGCAATGGCGAGCGTTTCAGCCCCGTCAATGCCAGAACACGCACCAGTCCGCCCTTGGACGCATTTATGACCGTCGGCAGCGAGTCGAACAGCAACGGAATATGCCCCCCGATGAGATCGTTCATTGCAGGGCCGTTGCCCTTGTAAGGAACATGAACAACATCGACTCCTGCCATCTGCTTGAACAGTTCACCCGACAGATGGTTGGAGCTGCCAGTTCCGGCCGAACCGAACGAGTACTTGCCCGGATTCTTCTTGAGAATCTCAATCAGCTCCTTAACGTTCTTTGCCGGAAAATTGTTGGACGCAAGAATTGCGTTGGGGGCCGCTGCGACGAGCGCAATAGGTGAAAGATCCTTCTTCGTGTCGTAAGGAATGCTCTTGTAAAGACTCGGTGTTATAACGTGATGCGTGGCCGTGAGGAGCAGCACCGTGCCGTCAGCGGGAGACCTCACTACCGGTTCAGTACCGATGATGCCGGATGCACCCGGCTTGTTTTCGATATACGTCGTCACACCGAGCTTATCGCCGAGGATTTTCCCAACTACACGCGCAAGCACGTCGGTTGGACCGCCCGCGGAGAACGGCACGATAATGCGGATTGCATTACCCGGAATCTCTGGTCCTGCGCTCCGCGCCTCGCTCGAGGCGAGAAGCAGAACCGTCACGGCTGCAACAAGGAAGCTGCGCATTATCGTCCCCCTGGATATTGTTTTGTGATTTTTTTGTCTAACTACGTTTCACTTATCGACCGTGCAGTTTGTCCCGCCTAGACGAGCTTCTTCACCGGCGTCGGATCCAGATTGAAGAGACGCGCGGCATTCAGTCCGAGGATGTTTCGTTTCGCCTGCTCGGTCAGGAAAGGCAGATCACAGATTTCCTGAGGCAGATCGAAATCGAAATGCGGCCAATCAGATGCGAACATTAACTGCGTCTCTGCCTTGATCATCTCGAATGTGGTCTCAAGTGCCTTTGGATGCGTCGTTTCCATCGGCTGCGTCGTATAGAAGCAATTCGTATTCATATACTCGCTCGGCATACGCTTGAGCTGAGGTGCCTCGGACGGCCGCATCAGATACTGATCATCGAGCCGCTGCATGAGGAACGGCACCCACGCCAATCCACTCTCGACCCACATCGTCTTGAGTTTGGGAAACCTCTCGGGAATCCCGTTCAGTATCCAGTTTGTCATGTGAACCATGTTGCACCAGGCAAAACCCAGCGCATGCATACCGAGAAAGCGATTTACGGTCGCCAGTGAGGGATCCTGCCAGTGATACCCGGCATGGAAAGCCAACGGCTTCCCGGTTTCTTCGATCATCGAATACAGACGCATATACTCGTTGCTGTGAACCGGCTTGTAGCGAGTGCTCGTTACACAAAAGCCGATGACACCTTTGTTGTCGCCGAACTCCTTTACCGCACGTTCCGCCTCCTTTGGCGTATTGAACGGCAGATAGATCAGCGTCTTAATTCGGTCTTCGGCTGACAATATTCTGTCCGCCATCCATCGATTGTAGGCACGCCCAAGCCAGACCTCCATTTCAGTCTGCGGATGCATGCCGAGAAACAGCATCGGGGTCGGAAAGACCACCATGTTGTCCACGCCGAGAGAATCCATCGCACGCCGCGTCAAGGTGACATCGCGGTGAACGTCGGTTTCCTTCACGACCTCGCGCTGATCGTCCTGATGCGGGATGCGGCCACCCACCGACTGGTAACGCAGGCCGAGATCGCCGTTCAGACCATATGGTGGCGCGCCGATCCGCTCCGCCTGATAGCGCATAGCGTTATCGCGAATAACCGGATCCTCGATGTAGGTGACGACCTCTTTCCACGAAACCGACTCGACGTGATGCGCATCGATATCGACGACAAACCAATCTTGCAGCCCGCGCTTGATGGCATTCCGCTTTGCGTGCGCAAGCACGTCCCGCGTATCCGTGTAAACATCGATCTGCTGCGTCGCAGCGTATTGAGGGCCGATCTTCTCTCGAATGTTCATGACTTAGCCCCTGGATAGTAACTATCTTCGTCCGGCCGCCGGCGATACCAAAGTGCGAGCTCGACCGGACCGAGATGAAGGGCCCGAAGCATTTCCGAAACGGCTGACAGTAGTTCCGTCGGGGTCATCTCGCTGTCGCGCTCACCGGCGATAGGCGGGAATGTTCTTTCCTCACCGTCAGACTTCGCGACGTAAAGGCGAATGGCTGCCGTCAGAATTTGCGCAACGGATTCGTCGGAGACACGATAGGCCTCCCCGCTTTCCACCAACTCCCGCGATGCGCGCAGCAGGTCGGGAGCGAGCGAATCGATCCACCCGTACTGATCGTTGCGCCGGTCAGCGTCAGACTCGGACATAGATCTCTCCATCCCTGATTGTCATTTCTGCTTTACGCAACCGGATGCTTGGATTTCCCTGATGGTTTCCGGTTTTGATGCTGTACTCGTAGCCATGCCACGGGCAGACGATGTTTGTTTCCGACTCGTCGTATTCCATCGCGCGTACGGTGTGATCTTCCGCAACAGGTTCGAGCACTCGCTTCATGATACGTCCCTGGCAGACCGGACCCGCTCTGTGGACGCACCGATTGTGCCAGGCGTAGAATTCTCCATCGATCCTGAAAACACCGACCTCCATGTCGCCGCAGACGATCACCTTGCGGTCGCCATCGTTGTAGTCCGCCACCTTCCCCGCGCTGTATTCTTGCATTGCGTCTCTTTCCATCGGTCGATTTCACGGCGACTCAACGCCACTCAGATCACGCACCAACGAGACCGCTCGCGCGCAATGCTTGCACTTATATTCATTCTAGATTTTGAACCGGCAATAACGCGTTTCTGAACGAGCGATATGCCGCGCATATCGCGAAGGCCAATGGCCCTGTATCGCGCTGCAAGAAATGGCTCCTAGCAGCCGAAAAAAACTCCCGCGACACGCGCGTCGCGGGAGGTGAGGCATTCCTAAAAACCTTCCGGACCGATCATCTCGACCCCACAATCACGACGCGGGGCTACCTTGAGCGACGAACTTGGTGGCGAGATAGGATTCCACAGCCTCAAGCCCGCCTTCCGAGCGTGGCCGGAATCGTTGACGTCACCGAACGGCAGCTCGGGTAACGCTAAACCGTAGTGATTGATCGACAGCATCCCGCTTTCGATGCCGGCCGCCAGCGCTGTTGAGGTCTTCACCGAACGCGTATAGGCGTAAGATGCGAGCCCCTTACGCCAAATGGCTTATCGGTCATGTCGCGGCAACGCGCGATTTCCTTGGCAAGCAATTCCGGTGTCTTGTGAGTTAGTGCTGTAATAACTCCTAGACCTCCGGCGTTCGACACGGCGGAAGTGAGCTCGGCTAGGCCAACGTAGTGCATTCCCCCTGAACGATCGGGTACTCAATTCCAAATAGTTAAGTAATTTCTGTCCGCATTGCCCGCTCCTCTAGCCGCGCCTTTTCGTATATCCGCCGGCGCAATCAACGCCCAAGGAAGTTCGCGGCACGTCGCTCGACGAACGAACGGACTCCTTCCTGCGCATCCTCGGTGCCGAGAATCCGCTCGCGCATCACGTCGATATAATCCGCCGTCAGCTTCTCTCCGCTTTCGGTGAACTTCAGCGCCGCTTCCTTGGTCACCTGAATTCCGATAGGTGCGTTCTTTGCGATCAATCTGGCGACTTCCATGGCGCGCTCGATCTGTTGTCCGGCTGGCACGACTTCCTGGACGAGGCCAATCTTGTAAGCGCGCTCCGCGTTGAATTCGTCGCACAGGAACAGATGGTACATCGCATCGCCCCACCCAGCCCGCGTCAAGAACCGGAAGTGCGCGCCGCCGAACGGCGCGATGCCCCGCTTGGACTCCATCTGGCAAAACCGGCTGTTTTCCGCCGCTATCACGATATCGCCGGCAAGCATCAATTCAATTCCGATCGTGTAGACAATGCCCTGCACCGCTGTCACCAGCGGCTTGCGGCAGCGATTCTTGAGCGCGAAAATATCGATCGTGCCCTCCCGATGCTCCCAGTTCTCGGCGTTCGGTCCAAAGAATCGAGCCATATCAAGACCCGACGTGAAATCGTCGCCCTCAGCGCAGATCACACCCGCCCAGAGATCATCCGCCGCGTCCAGAAGCGTCAGGGCGTCCGAAAGCTGATACGTCATCGGCGGCGTGAAGGCGTTCTTCTTGGCCGTATTGTTGATGATGATCTTGAGAACGCGATCATGAATTTCCGTGCGAACTGAACCCGGTGCTTTCATCGGTTCCGTCATTTTATCTCCATTCTTGTCATGTGCGTGCGCAGTGCCGCGCGCCATCACGTGCGCGCGGGAAATAATGACGATTCGCGGGCTATGTGTTGGTCAGCATAATGCGGCCGACAACCTTGCCGGCGCGCAGCTGGTCGATCCATTTCTGGACATCCGCCATCGGCTCTTCCCGCATCGGCGTCGGCTTGACCTTGCCGGATCGCGCCAATTCCATCAGTTCGCGACCATCCGCCCGAGATCCGGTGATGAACCCTTCAATCGACATCCGCTTGTAGATCCACTGCACCAACGGCAGATCGAAGCATCCGCCCATCTGGCCGGAGACAACAATCATTCCGC
>JAUSAX010000100.1 GCA_030652315.1 Afipia sp.
CGTCCCGGCGTGCTGCACGGCAACCGGACCTATTTGCTGATGGATGACGACGGCCAGATCCAGGAAGGTCACTCGATCTCCGCAGGCCTCGACTATCCCGGCATCGGCCCCGAGCATTCATGGCTGCACGAAACCGGCCGCGTCACCTATCTGTCGGCCACTGACGAGGAAGCGCTCGCCGCTTTCCAGATGCTGTCGCGGCTTGAAGGGATCATTCCCGCGCTGGAGCCTGCACATGCCATCGCCAAGGTGATGGAACTCGCGCCGAAGCGGCCCAGGGATCATCTGATGGTGGTCAATCTGTCCGGGCGCGGCGACAAGGACGTGCCGCAGGTCGGCGATATTCTGAAGAGTCGCAAGTGACCCATGTTTTGGGCAGAAAAGCGCTGTTTGCGCTCGTCTTGTATGCGGGAATGGTTTTGCCGAGCTTCGCTGCTTTTTATCACCAAGGTAACCCAACGGGAGCGTGGCAAAGCAAGGATGGGATCATTCTCGTCATTACTTGCTTCAAGCGGTTGGCGATCAGTGCCGGTTCATGCCGCAACAAGAATGAGGTGAGAATTCTCCTCGTCAATAACACCAATCAAGGAAATGCTGTAAACGTTGAATGCCATCGGATCGACGGAGACATCGCCCGCTCGTTCGCTTACTTGTCCGTAAACTTGGAACCGCGGGCTTACGTCGAATACGCATTCAAATCTGAAAGAATCGAAACCGCGCCTTATGGTGGATGTCGTTTTTTATACCCGTTTGAGAAGAAGTCGGAAACGACAGCAGGTTGGACAAAACTGAAATGACCCGCATCGACACACGTTTCGCCGAACTGAAGAAGGAAGGCCGCGCCGCGTTCGTCACCTTCTTGATGTGCGGCGACCCGGATCTGGCGACCTCGCTGGAGATCATCAAGGCGCTGCCGAAGGCCGGCGCTGACATCATCGAACTCGGCATGCCGTTCACCGATCCGATGGCCGACGGCCCCGCGATTCAGGCCGCGGGCCTGCGCGCACTTAAAGCCGGCACCACGCTGAAGAAGACGCTCGGTGTAGTGCGCGACTTCCGCAAGGGCGATGCCGCGACGCCGATCGTGCTGATGGGTTACTACAATCCGATCTACATCTACGGCGTTGATAAATTTCTCGCCGACGCGAAATCCGCCGGCGTGGACGGACTGATCATTGTCGATCTTCCGCCGGAGGAAGATACCGAGCTCTGTATTCCTGCAATGAAGGCGGGGCTGAATTTCATTCGTCTCGCGACGCCGACCACGGACGACAAGCGGTTGCCCGCCGTGCTCGCGAACACCTCGGGCTTCGTTTATTACGTTTCGATCACCGGTATCACCGGCTCCGCCAGCGCCGATACCGCTCAGGTGTCGTCAGCAGTCGCACGCATCAAGCGCCATACCCAGCTGCCGGTGTGCGTCGGCTTCGGCATCCGGACACCGGAGGCTGCTGCGGAAATCGCGCAGGCCGCGAATGGTGCGGTGGTCGGCTCGGCATTGATCGACGCCTTGCGCGCGACGCTGGATTCCGAGGGCCGCGCCACGGCGAAAACGGTTCCCGCGGTCGCGGATCTCGCAGCAGCGCTGGCGCAGGGCGTGCGCGGCGCAAAACAGGCGGCGGAATAGCTCTTCTTGTTTCCCTCTCCCCACAGCCCGTTGAAGACGGGCGTGAACGCCCTTATGTGGGAGAGGGTGCCGAACCGCATTTATGCGGTGAGGCGGGTGAGGGGTCGTATCGGCCCTTCATCTCAGGTAAACCCCTCACCCGGCTCGCACCTTGCTTCGCGCGGTGCTTGCCACCCTCTCCCACAAGGGGAGAGGGTTTGCACATCGCCTGCTCTGCGATGGACATGGAGTTTGACGCATGAACTGGTTGACCAATGTTGTCCGGCCGAAGATTCGCAGCATTCTCAAGCGCGAAACGCCGGAGAATCTCTGGATCAAGTGTCCGGATTCCGGGCAGCTCGTATTCTACAAGGATGTCGAACAGAACCAGTTCGTCATTCCCGGTTCGAACTATCACATGCGCATGGGCGCGGTGGCGCGGCTGAAGTCGATCTTCGACAACGAGACCTGGTACGACGTGGCGCTTCCTGAAGTGACGCCCGATCCGCTGAAGTTTCGCGACGAGCGCAAGTACGCCGACCGCATCAAGGACGCGCGCGCCAAGACCGGCATGAATGACGCCGTGAAGGTCGGCTATGGCAAGCTGGAAGGCAACGCCGTCGTGGTCGCCGTGCAGGATTTCGATTTCATGGGCGGTTCGCTCGGCATGGCGGCGGGCGAAGCGGTCGTGAAAGGCCTTGAACTCGCGGTGGAGAAAAAATCACCCTTCATCATCTTCGCGGCTTCGGGCGGCGCGCGGATGCAGGAAGGCATTCTCTCGCTGATGCAGATGCCGCGCACCACAGTCGCGATCCAGATGCTGCGCGAGATTGGTCAGCCCTACATCGTGGTGCTGACCAATCCCACCACCGGCGGCGTCACCGCATCCTACGCAATGCTGGGCGACGTGCAGATCGCCGAGCCGGGCGCGCTGATCGGCTTTGCCGGTGCGCGCGTGATCGAACAGACCATCCGCGAAAAATTGCCCGAAGGTTTCCAGCGCGCGGAGTACCTCAAGGAACACGGCATGGTGGACATGGTGGTCCATCGCCACGATCTGCGTGCGATGCTGGCGCGCCTCTGCCGTCTGCTGACCAAGGCGCCTGCCGCCGAAGGCTTTGCCGCCGCGCCGTTGCCGCCCGACGTGCCTGCGGTCGCGTCCCCGGCGTGACCTCATCTGCGGCCCAACCGTCGCCGTCCTACGACGACATTCTTGCGCGCCTCGCATCGCTGCATCCCAAGCGCATCGATCTCACGCTGGATCGGATGTGGCGGGTTCTCGACCGCCTCGATCATCCCGAACGCCGCATTCCGCCTGTCATTCATATCGCCGGCACAAACGGCAAGGGCTCGACGGTGGCGTTCCTGCGCGCCATTCTCGAAGCGGCTGGCCTGCGCGTGCATGTTTACACCTCGCCGCATCTGGTGCGGTTCAACGAACGCTTTCGTCTGGGCCAGGTGGGCGGCGGAGTGCTGGTCAGCGACGACCAGTTGCGCGCGGCGCTCGATCATTGTGAGCGCGTCAATGGCGGTGAGCCGATCACGATTTTCGAGATTGAAACCGCCGCGGCGTTTCATCTGTTCGCCGAACATCCGGCGGATGTGGTGTTGCTGGAGGTCGGTCTCGGCGGGCGGCTCGACGCCACCAATGTGATCGATACGCCACTCGCCAGCGTCATCACGCCGGTCGGCATGGACCACATCGAATTCCTCGGCGATACGCTGACCAAAATCGCCTTTGAAAAGGCCGGCATCATCAAGAAGGGCGTGCCGGTGATCTCCGCCGAGCAGCCGCCCGAGGCGATTGCGGTGATCGAACAGACAGCAAAGCGCGCCCGCGCGCCGCTGCATGCGGCGACGGAAGGCTGGCACGTCAATGTCGAGCACGGGCGGCTGGTCTATTCCGACGAGCGCGGCCTGCTCGATCTGTCCGCGCCGCGGCTGTTCGGGCGGCATCAGTTCGACAATGCCGGGCTCGCGATCGCGACGTTGCGCGCCATCGAATCCCTGACGCTTGAGCCGTCCGCGTTCGAGCAAGGCATCGCGCGTGCCGAATGGCCGGCGCGGATGCAGCGGCTGACATCGGGCACGCTGGTTGCTGCGGCTCCGCATGATTCCGAAATCTGGCTCGACGGCGGGCACAATCCTGACGGCGGCCGCGTGGTTGCGGCGGCGCTCGGCGATCTCGAGGAGCGGGTGTCGCGCCCGCTGGTCGTGATCGTTGGCATGATGGGCAACAAGGACGCCGGCGGATTTCTCGCGAATTTCGCCGGGCTGACACGGCATATCATCGCGGTGAAAATTCCCGATCAGGACAACGCGATGGCGCCTGATGTGCTGGCCGCTGCCGCGCGTCAGCTCGGCATGCGGGTCGAGACGGCGGCAAGTGTCGAGGCGGCGCTCAGGTCGGTTGCGAAGCTTGCCTATGAGGTGCCGCCGCGCATTCTCATCACCGGCTCGCTGTATCTGGCGGGACATGTGCTGACCGAGAACGGCACGCTGCCGCAGTAGGTTGGAACATTCGATGTCGTCCCCGCGAAAGCGGGGACCCATAACCACCGAACGTCGTGGTGATGACGCGACGATTGCTCCAGCATCTTTCTCAAGTCCCAGCATCTTTCTCAAGTCGATGACTTGGGGAGTATGGGTCCCCGCTTTCGCGGGGACGACCGGAGAAGTTTCCGAACGGCCCTCCTGCAACATTTCGTGATGGGGATAGCAATCCCCGTGCCCCGGACGACGCTTAAGTTCGGCGTGTCCTGTTCGTGAGGGGCGCTTCTCGAGGGCGCTTTGAAGCGGAGCAGGATGCGGCGCCTGCGCGCGTGTCTCGCACACACGTCGTCCGGGAGGCTGGGGTCACCGTCCGGGCCAACTACGTGGCTCTGCCGTTCGCGGCTGGACGCGGGCAGGATGAACGCGGCGAAAGCCGCTGGATCGGAGCGTGAAAGCGCTTGTCCTGTCCCGGAAGTACGGTCCCCTC